>NZ_AKIY01000001.1 GCF_000282615.1 Bradyrhizobium sp. YR681
CGGCTGCCGCCGCATCGTTGGCCGCATTGACGAGGTTCGGCGCGTTGCCCGCGACGAGCAGCGTCAACAGCCGGTCGGCCTGCGCCATGAAGTCGCGAAACAGCGGCGTCGCCCGCCCGTCCTTGTCGACGAGGGCAAAGCCAGTATCGAACTTCCTGTCCTTGACCGGCAGCGTCATGGCCGCACCTCTTGCGGATTGTCGCTCATGGTGCCGCCCTTCAGGCCGCGGTAGACAGGATCCGTGATGTCGAGCCGCCAGCGCACGCCTTGCGGGCCTGCAAGGCCGCGGTTCTTGACGGAGGCTCGCGCCATGTCCCCGCGCCCCTGCGGCGCCAGCGAGCGCAGCGAGGGATTATCGAAGCTGTAGCCGCCGTCCTGCGAGCAGGAAATCGCCACCTGCGGGTTGACCGCTTCAGGCGGCGAGGAGATGTCCGTTGCGACGCCCCCCGAGACGTAGGCGTTGACGAACGGGGTGTCGGTGAGCTCGATATGGTTCTGATCGACCACCCGCATTGGATGCGGCCCATTGGCTTCTGTGGTGCCGGTGACGCCGACGACGTTGACCTCGTCGCCTGAGTTCGCCTTGGCGGTCTGGTCGACCGTGAGGCGGACCACGCCGCCGGTACCAGCAGCCGCACCCAGCACCCTCATGGCGTAATTGCCGACCTCCTGGCCGACACCTGTCGTGAAGTCGAAGTCGGCGCGCGCAATCCGCGTTGCGTTCGGAAACTCGCGCACGGGGCCGGATTCGATCCGGAACAGATACGGCTGGCCGTTCTCGCTGTAGCTGTCATTGTCCGGGTAGAGCAGATTGCCCGACTGCGTGTCCCCGACGATCCATTTGTTGAAGGCGGGGTGACCTGCGACCCAGCGGCATCGCCCGTAGATGCCGGCATTGAGCGACTGACGCTCATGCCACCTTTTGGTCGACAGGTTGATTTCCCAGGTCCAATCGGGCGAGGAGATGCGCCAGAACTTCTTGCCGCCGGCAATCGCGCAGCCAGCCTCGAGCGTCTGCCCCGACAGGATCGCCCTCTCGATCAGGCGGTTGAGATCGGGCGGAGAGACATCGTTCGGCGCCAGCGAGCCCGACGACATCCACTGCACATGGTAGTCCTGACTGACCCAGAGCAGCTCGGCAAACCCGACGTCGTAGCCGGCAATCGCCGTCGGCTGCGCAAGGCCGATGTCGACGATGGTGAGCCGCCCATAAGGAAAGGCCGGCGCCGCGATGGCCTGATCCTGCCAAACTTCGAAGGAGCCCGTCGTAAACAGCAGCAGCACGTTGGAGAACGGGATGGGACGAAGCAGGTTTGCATCCGCCCGGCCCTGCACCGTGATGAAGGTGAGCGCGTTTTGCGTCAGCGCGTTGAGGCCGGAGGCAAAGCAGCGGTTGTCGCCGATCGTGAAGAAGAAATAGCCGTCCTGAAACGCAACGCCGTTCGGCTGCGGCAGGTTGCCGCCGCCG
>NZ_AKIY01000002.1 GCF_000282615.1 Bradyrhizobium sp. YR681
GGTGGGGCGGCCGCGACCAGCCGCACCTGCTGCATCGAATTGGTCGAGGCAAAGCCAAGGCCCCAGATCGCGACCGCGCCCGCCATGATCGCGAGCGTGCCGGCGCTCAGCGCCCATCCGGTGATACCTGCAAGCACGAGGCAGGTGAACAGGAGCGACGTTCGGTACGGCCCCCAGGTGTCGACGATGCGGGTTGCAATGGCGACGCCGAGGAAGCCGCAGACACCGTAGATGGCGAACACCATGCCGATCGCATCGGGGCTTGCCCCGGTCAGCTTCTTCAGCAGCGGCCCCATGAAGGTGAACACCGCGAACTGCCCGGACATTTGCAGCATCGTGATCGCGAGCAAGAGCAAAACCGTCCTGCTGCGGGCAACCGCGCTCCAGGTCTTCAAATCCACCGGCGTGCCTTTGAGGCCCGCCGGCAGGCGTAGCAGCAACAACACGAAACTGATGCAGCCGAGCAAGCCGATCCCGCCATAGGCCGCGCGCCAGCCATAGCGGCTGGGG
>NZ_AKIY01000003.1 GCF_000282615.1 Bradyrhizobium sp. YR681
GGCCCCCGCCGCTTTGGGGCGGATGTCCTCCCAGCTCTCGGCCTCGAGCTTGACCTTGACGCCGGTCTTCTCGGAGAACGCCTTGGTCTGCTCGGCGAACTTGTCGAACTCGGCCTGGATGAACTGCTTCCAGCGCAGGACGCGGATGGACGCGTTCGGCTCCGGCGTGTTGGTCCACTCCGCCGCGCGGACCGGGACGATGCCCGGGCCGGCCAGCAATGCTGCACCGCCCAGGCCAGCTTTAAGCACACTTCGCCTGTCGAAATTGCTCATCGTTCTCTCCCTAAGATTTTGTATTTATATTTGGTAGTTCTTGGGCAGTCTTTGGGCAGTCCTTCGGCGTCGCTACAGGCGTTTGCCCGTCGCGTCGTCGAACAGATGAACCAGTGACGGGTCAGGCTTCAGCTTGACCTTGTCGCCCGGATTGAACTGGTGACGCTCGCGGAACACCGCGACCACCTGCTCGCCGCCCACCTTCGCAAACACCTGCGTCTCCGAGCCGGTCGGCTCGACCACGATGATCTCGGCATCGGCGCCGTCGTCCGCGATGGTGAAATGCTCGGGCCGCACGCCATAGACGACAGGACGGCCGTCGGACGCCGTCGGCGCGTTCTTGAGCGGCAGCTTGACGCCGTTCGGTCCCTCGAAGGTGGCAACGCCGTTGACGCGCACATGGCCCTTCAGGAAGTTCATGGCGGGGGAGCC
>NZ_AKIY01000004.1 GCF_000282615.1 Bradyrhizobium sp. YR681
GGCTGCAGGCAGCCGCCGATGTTGTCGGCGCCGAGTACAATCTGCGATCGGACATCATGGCAATGACGTTCGAGAAGCATGACGTGAATACCCTTGTCGCGGCGGGCACGCGCGGCCCGACGAAACGATACGAGCTGCAGGAGCCGGAGCACTGCCTGTTCCGGTTCACCGTGGACGCCGGAACGCGCGAGGCCCAGACCACTACCGCCGACCTCGGCAAGCTCAACCGCCTCGAAGTGGCGCCGACGATGTCGGGCAACTTCGGTATCGTCTCCCTGGCCGGCAGCGAGGCCAACACAGTCTCGGTTCATTCGCGGTACGGCGACCAGAAAAGCAACAAGGTGCGCCTCAACAACCTGGCGCCGGGACAGATCGACGCGTTCCTGTCGAAGGTCGCGGAGTTTCAGGAGAAGTTCTGCGGCTTAAAGGTTCAGATGCCCGGCGGCTGAGGCTGCCGGAACGATGTTACGGGGGACGAGAGATTTCCGTCCGGTTCGGACGGATACGTGATCAGCCCGGCATAACGCCGACGCTGATAAACAGGAGAAGTTCAGTGAGCATCTTCGGTAAACCTACGCATTCCGCATCCTTCGGCGAGTTCGCGACCGGTGGATCGACTCCCACGCACTCGGCTTCGTTCGGCGAAATCGCCAGCGGCGCGGCCGTGCAAGTTTCTGGCTCTACGTTTGGCCAGAAGGTTTCTGGCGCGTCGACAGCGACGCATTCCGCGAGTTTTGGCGAACGGGTGTGCGGCGACTCTATGGCCACATACTCAAAGGATTGATAGTTACAGGCGAGCGGTGTGCTTGCGTGCCGCTCGTCTTGCTCTCTGAACGAGCCGTACGGTCTTTTAAGGCCTTTCCGTCGCGATAGTGCGGCTGGCCTCGCTTTGAGAAGAAAGACTCTTTAATTCCTGCGCCAGCTCGTTTGAACGCCGGTCTGGATCCAAATGATCCTCGTTGTTGGCAATGCGCCACCCCCCCTTCCCTTCAAAAAGAGAGTGAAAAATTCAGCCGCAGGCGTTTTAAGAGGTATTCATAGTTTTAAATAGTTTTAGGCGAAGCGACCCTGGGGATATGTCAAAATTCCGCTAACTACATCATGCGCTTGGGCTGGAAACCAATAGGTGATCTACGGCCTCGCGATAGATGATATACGGTTTGTCATAGGCGATATACGGTTTGCCATAGTTGATATACGGGGTTTGGTAGGTGAAATACGGCTTTGTCAAAACGCCTTTGTCAAAACGCCTTTGTCTCTCGCTCCCGGATAGGCGATATACGGTTTTGTCAAAATGCTTTGTCAAAAATCGGCGCTCGGTAGGTGATATACGGTTTTGTCAAAACCGTTTGTCAAAATCAGGCCAGCAAAGGTAGCGGAGCTTTGGCCTTGCCCAGTTTCGCCCCTTCCCCACGGTATCGCATCCAAAGCAATTCTCCGCTTTGGCCCGCGATTAGATCAAGATCATAATCCGGGAGCGGGAACATCTTGCTATGCGCCACGAGCTTCCTGAGTATCTGCGCAAATTGTGGCAACGCCTGAGGCGAGCCGCTCCGCTTATGGACCTCGATAATTGAATAGCGCGCCTCGGTCCGGCCTGCAGCTCGCCGGGCTAGTCGATAGACCATCCGACCTAGCCCTTGGCTGATGAGGAAGTAGTCCGGATTGAGTGTCAAAATCTGCGGCTTCCCCTTCTCCCGCACCACGGATTCATACACCCAGCTCGGAATATAGATTTCGATATCATCGACATGCCCGTTCGAGGTGGCACTCACTACACGGTACTTGTCGATCAGAGGGACGTTGACCACCTCGCGGCGCCTGCCACCGCGGAGATTGGCTACTTTCAAACGCGTGCCCGATAGGCGATCGAGTGCGGCTTCCAGGCTCTTGTATTGCAGCCCACCTGAGCCGCGACGGCAGAACTTCAGAATGTGCGATGCCTTTGGCCGGTAGACTTGTGGCGGTAGATTGGGACGCAACCCCTTGCTTATGTCGATGTGATACCGACGCGCTTCCTCGGCCAGGTACGTGACCATGTGGAGGAAAATGTCATAGTCGAACACGGTGGCAAGGCCGTGCTCCGCGCTTCCGTCAACGGTGACGATACAGTCGTTGAGCTCGTAACGAAGCCCAGTAGTTCTCCGATTTTTCGACATCGTGAAGGGCGCTATATCCATGAGATTGACGTCGTCCTTAAGCGGAGCGTCATAGATCACCGGCACAAAAAGCGAGAGTTGGTGATCATCCGTCGGGGCTTTTCGCAGTATCGGTCCTGGCAATTCCGACTTAAGCGCGCCGACAACGTCGTCCTGGCGCTCGCTGTCCTTGATGGTTTCGCCAAGGCTCCGCAACGCAGCTGCCAGTTCGGGGTCGGAAATTTTAAGGTCGACTTTCCCCCTCTCCAGATCGGCGAAGCTTCGGCGCAGGTAGAAACGACGAAGCCGGGCCAGTGCATCTTGCCCCAAGGCAATAGTCGGACGACCGGTTTTTTCGGCGAACTCGCTCGCGAGCTTTTGTAGGTAGCCATTTCGTTCGTGTAAGCCCAAGTCCGCGAACGCCTCGCGTGACATAAGATCGAGCTTGAGCGGCTGCATTCAGTGGACAATAGCGCTTCCCCTTCCCGCTCACGAGTAAGGCGCCAATGATTTGAGCACTTATGATCGACGTCGAACTTGCAGAAAGCGCGGTTTTCAGCTCGGCGCGTCAGTCGTACTGTTACGCTGCCATGCTGCTACATATCCATGCTGACATATTGTTGCACTGCTGTACTGCTATGCCAGCATACTGCATAAGCAGTGTCCTGCCGTACTGTTGTAGTGCTGTAACAGCCTATCAGCGAACTGCTGTACTGCCATAGCAGTGGTGTGCATCCCTGCATTAGGGTAGGCACATGAAAATCGTCAGCTTCGTCAATCAAAAGGGTGGCACGGGCAAGAGCATGCTCGCCATCAACCTCGCTGTGGCTGCCGAGGCTGCTGGCGAGAAGGCTTGCCTTATCGATCTCGATCCGCAAGGCACGGTGACCAACTGGTTCGACACCCGAACAGCCGAAACGCCCCCGGTTGTTGCACATGAGTCCGCGGCCGATCTCACGAAAACCCTTACAGCGCTGGAGCAAGCTGGATTTTCGCTAGTGGTGATCGATACGAAGGGGGAGGACGGTCACGCCACTCGTGCGGCAATGCGGGTCGCTGACCTGTGCTTGATCCCCGTACGCCCCGCCGGGCCTGACCTGCATGCCACGCGCACCACCATGGAAGCGCTGCACACCATGCGCCGCGACTTTGCGCTGGTCGTAAATCAAGCCACACCGAACAAAGCTGCCAAACTCACGTCGGCTGTCATGACGGGCCTGGCGCAAAGCGGGCCAGTGGTCCCGATCTCTTTGGCCTCACGGATGGACTTTCAATACAGCTATGCTCTAGGCCTCGGTGTCAGTGAACATGCGCCCGAGTCAAAAGCTGCCGACGAGGTTGCCGAATTTTGGGCCTGGTGCAGGAAACGTATCAACAAGGAGAAGACCGGTGAGCAGCAAGAGCGACGCCGCGCGTAACGCTGTTGCAGCTGCTGCGGGTTTGGACGGATTGCTGCGCCCAAAGCCCGTTCAGTTGGCCGTCGCGCAACCCGATAATGTGGTGGAAATTACCCCGGAAACTGCCGCGCCTCGCGCAGAGCCGGCCGGGGGCGAATTCCGTAAGGCAGCGAAGCGGCAAGAAGGAACCGTGCGGGCAACTTACAAGCGCGTGATGTTGTACCTACCGCCTAAAGCAAAGAAGAAGATGCAGGAAATCGCCTTCATCACTGACCGCAAGCCTCATGACATCTACTTGGACGCTTTGCGAGAATTTCTAGAACGGTCTGGCCATCCAGGTCTATTGTAATAGTACAGCAGTATACTAGTGCGCTGCTATGCCAGCATGGCGGCAAATCGCAAATGCGATTTTCAGGTGTGCGCTTACATCTCAAAGACGGATGGATCGCCGCCGCGGCCTCCATCCACCAGGCATTCCGGTAAAGCGTTGGGTCGCAAACGCATCCGCTGCGCGCGCCTCCCGAATGCGTCGAGCAAAGTCGGTTACGATTTGTTGGGCGGCGAGCAACTGAGGGCGGCTTGGAGCCACTTTTATAAATTCTTCGCGCGACATACAGACAACCACGGCACTTCCTTCTGCGCGTCCCGGAAGCAAGCACCAAAGTCCGTCTTTAAACGCATCCGGTGGTTGGCTCTGATACACACCACGAAAATCGAAGACGACTGGTACGGAACTATCGAGCCACGTGGCGGGAAAGCATTCTTCGGGGAAGGAGAGGAGGAAGTATCCCTGGTTATTGGTGCGCCTGAGCTGATCCTTTCCCTTCACAAACCGTGGGTAGTCCCGCTTCAGGCGGGTGCCATCAACAACCCACACCATATTTCCATAGAAGCCCTCGCGTGCCGCTCGTTCCGGCGAATTGAGGTGCGAGTGCTGAAACTCAAGTACAAGGCCATGAGAGGTGCGGACATCAGCAATGTGCCGTTCACCCGATTGACCATCGTGTTGGACAAACTCTTGGCATTCAGCCGGGAAGTAGTTCTTCCACGCTCGGTGCCATTCGGTTTCCTTTTCAACCCAAGAGTCGCAATCTTGAATTCCCCGATGGGCCCAGTGATGAACTCTGTGCGTGCCGCATTTGGCAATAACTTCGCTACCACAAACGGGGCATGTCGCTCTACCTTCGAGGTAGGCTTCAACGCGTTTACCGCCTGCAAGGGCATATTTCATGTTGCGTAGGCCTGCGATTGGAACGCAAAGAGAGTAGGGCGGCTACCAGGAAATCTCAACGTCAAAGCCGGTGGCCTGCCGACCGTCCTCGGTTGTCGCCACGCGGCTTTGCCATTCTGCAGAGAGTCCGTTTTGATTGATCCATTCCTTAAACATCTCGGCGCCGTCCGTCTTTCTCAGGTCGATGCCGCCAGGCAAGGCGATGCGGAGAGAGCGGTGACCGTTCTTGGCTGCATTGTGCAGAGCGATTTTGATCTTGTCGTGGCGCAGGTGTGTGGCCGCCAGGTTCTCCAGGGCCGTCGTATAGGACTTTTCCAGCTCGGGGATGAACTTCGAGAGAGGGGCTTTCATGTGCCCCGATTCTGCGCCTTTGCGAAGCGACTGCCAAGATAGGTGTCGGTGACGGCCAATCGGCCATGTCCCAGCTCGTTCGAAATCTGCATGCGGGCGCGGAAGTCCGCCGCTTTCTCGGCGCGGGACATGCGCTCATACGTGGCGCCGCCCGCAGCAGGGCAGGGGCGACCGGTCAGTGCCTGGTAGCGCCATTGCGCGTACCAGTGCCGGTGACCATGAAGATTGCGGATGCCAGCGCCCCAGGTCACACGTTCGACCTCTTTGCGAAAATCAATGTAGCGTGTTCCTTGCGGGATGAGCGATCCATCGCCGACGGCTTCACGCAGTTCGTCAAGCAACGCCCGCTGGCGCGGGTGCGTCACAGGGACCTCGCGGGCGCGACCGCCCTTGCACCAACTCGATTGCATGGCCAGGCGATCGCCTTTGTCGGCGTGGCTCACGCGGAATTTCAAACTCTCTTCAAGCCGCAGGCCGAACGCCATTTGCAGGCGCAGCGCCAGCTGCATGCGGTAGGGCAGGGTGGCGAGCTGCTCGATCGGGGTGACGTGGGCGCGGTTGCCGTTGAAGGCCACGCGTTTCTCGATGCCGACGCTCTGGTTATCGCGCGGCACCACGTTGGGTTTGCGGACCCTCCCGGCCCACCAGCGCAGCCAGCCCATGCGGTTCTTCATTGTCCCGGTCGAAAGCCGCGACGTCTGCCAATGTCCAACCAGCGCCTCGACATGGCGCGGCTTCAACGATGACGCGGCCGGGAGCTTGAACCCGAGCCCGCGTAGCTCGCGCGCCATGAGTTGCAAGCCCCGGTGCCGCTGGTTGCGCGTCAGGTATGACCCTACGCCATCGCCCAGGGCGATGGTTTTGAGGTCATAGGCGAGCGCGTCCATCGTCATTATCCTCTTTAGTGTTGATGACCGCCGCAGAAGCCTTGGCTTGCTGCGGCCCGCCATGCTGGCGGACTGGTCGATTCAATACGGCGAGCGACGCCGCATTGCCTCGTTTGGTCTGTGACCGGTACGCGACCGGGAATGCGGCCAGCTCCTTCCATGCTGTGCTTCGGCATTGCCGAGTTGTTGCGTTTCCTTGTCGTTACTTGCCTCTTATCGGCACGCAGCCGGCATTGCCCGGAGGGATGCACTGGCGGCGGAATTGCCGGGAAACGCCCGGCTCGCTTGTGTCTTGTCGACATCATCTTGCTCCTTTGAAATGGTCGTGGCCTGACGGCCGGGGGTGGCTCTCACTGTCGTACGGCCTGGCGAATAACTTCTGGCACTCGCCGGCACTCGACTCGTGCAGAACCCGTGCCTAACCGGCACGAAATGCAGAATGATTGTGCAACCGCGGAGAGAACTCGTCCGACAAACTTAGCGCCGTGCGTGTAGCTCGCGCCCTCACTACTGGTCTTTGACTGTAGTGAGGGCGCTTGCAGCGCGAGTGCCGGCACGCCGGCATCGGGGAGGGGAGCCTCCCCAAAACCCTTCCCGTGGCCGCTTAGGGCTGCGCCATCCAGCGGCCAGCGGAGCGCGTGCGCCGCACTCCGCACCTCACTGCGGCGGGGGACACCCCGGCACCCCGCGTCGTGGAAACGTGAAATCGTGAATACGAGTTTTCCGTGCTGCTGATGTGTGCTCGTTCGCTGATCAACAAAAGCGCCTGACAACTTTACGCCCGGCTGGATTGCGTCAGCATCGGCACACAGCGTCTCGCTGGAAACATCCCTCGTTTGAAAAGGAAGAACTGATGGCCGAGAGTAAAATGCCCTCGCATGACGCGTTTGTTGTGAGTGGCGATGGCAGGAAGGCGACATGGACACGAATCGGCGCTGCGTGGCCGAACGATGATGGCAAGGGGTTCAACATTGTGATCGCGCCCGGCCTTGCGGTGTCGGGAAAGATCGTGCTGCGCGAACCGAAGGCTCAGCCCGACCAGGAGCCTGACTAGATGCGGCTTCCCTAGCCGAAGCGAATGAGCTTGTGAGGGCGTTCCGCGACCTCATCGAAAGGACGTCTTGGCCAACCTGGCGCAAGGATGAATTCATTCGAGCTGTTGAAGCGCTCGCCGAAGCGCAGCTGGTCACTGAAGCGGTGATCGCGATGCCGGGCGATGCGGGGTTTCGGGAGCGCTTTGCCGCCGCCTTCATCCTGTTTGCGAAATGCTAAGGCTCTCCTACGGGGGAGCCACTCTTATCCGGTGTTCAGTGCTGAGTTGGCGTTCGGTGCAGAACAATTTGTGCCATTGCGTCACAGGCTGGTAAGTACGTAGTTAGCTTGTTAAAACGCGAGTGCCACACGGATTGCTGCATTTCCATTATGCCAACCTTTTCGAGAAAGGCCAACGATGATCGCGGTTCTCATTCATTGGCGCATTAGACCGGATGACGAAAACGTGCAGGCCTTTCTTGATCACTGGAAAGGTAACAACACTATTGGTGATCGCACCGGCCTTATCGCGGAATTCTTAAGCGACTCGCTTCCTGTCAAAGAATTTCCTGACACCACTTGGCATTTAGATCCGGATTCCCTTGGTAACTTTCGATCATACGTGACAGTCGGTCTTTGGAACGATGCTGAAGCATTCAAGAGTCAGGTGGGCAACTACTTTAATGATCAAAAACCAATGTTGAAGTTCGAGAAGTATCGGCGACGGCGGGTGATGTTTGATCCGGTAGGCTGGCGCATAGGCCACGCTGCTTTGCCTGCGACGGATTCACCGGAAGTCAAATAGCCAAAGCGTTCGGGTTTTCCAACACCACGCCGTTATCAAAAAGCGGGCGTGCCTTCGGACGGGCTTTAGGCTTTGCCCGGAGCCGCTATGCTGTCTCCGCCGATGCGGGTGACAATCCCTCACGCAAGGCATAATGCACTCCTCGCCGGAGGCACTCGGTCAAGCAGCTGCCTGCGGCACCGCTATCACTGCTGCGTGCGCCGGGTGCCTTCTTAACCGGTCTCGTCGCCGCACTCGGTCACGCATTTGCCTACAGCATCGCTATCACTAATGCGCGCACCGGGTGCATTTCTCTTGGCTCCGCTTCGCTCCGCTATGCAGAAACCGGGGCCACCCTGTCCCGATCGCGTCAAGGCCAAGCCCGATGGGCGCCACGCGGTCTTGACCCGCTCACGCCAGGGCGGGGAGGGGCTTTCCATCGCGCTAAAGCGCACTCAGGTCGGTTGGTACCTCGCCGAACTTCCTGATCAGCTTGGCGTCGCTGAAATCACCGGAGGCTGGATCACCCGTCCGCGAAAAAGCAAGCGCGCCGACGTGACCGGGCTTTCGGGACAGCGCCTCGGCCCGCATGACCGCCGCATTGGGATTGAAGCACTCGGTTGGCTCGCCAGGTGCAATGCCGTCGTCAGCGGCGACAAAGGGCAGCGCGACGTAGTAGGTGACTTCCGACATCTCCTTCGCTCCTAGCCATTGTAGGGGTGAAATCTTCCGCGCGCATATGCGTGAGAAACTGACTTCATCAGCTCGGCAACTTCCGATTCCAAATACTGGTTTGCCACGATCAACGCCTTGATGGTTGCGCGGACGTCGCCACCGCACGCGGCAAGGGCCTGGTCGACAGATTCCTCAAGCGAGTCCTCGTCGCCTTGCGGAATAGGCGTGGGACTTTGAGACATCGGCCGTTTCCGCATTCAGTGGGACCGGCAAAATGTTCTCATTTTGTTCTTTTGGAGTCAAGCGGCCCCGGCTGCCTTGGGCTGCTATCTTTTCGGCGCTCCGGCGGCTCCGTATCGTCGATATTGCCCACGGGAACGCCGCACGGCCCGAGGTTCTTAAGCTAGGTTCGATAATCGTCTTTGTTGAGTAGCGTAATGGTCAAGCGTACCAAGCCCCGAGTGCGTACCGCTTCAGCGGAGATGCCGGGATTCATCAAACCGCAGCTTGCCACCTTGAAGAGCCAGCCTCCCTCGGGAGAGCAGTGGCTTCACGAAATTAAGTACGACGGCTACCGCATTCAGCTCCACATCGAAGGGGAGAGCCGGAAGGCCTTCACCCGCAACGGCCACAACTGGATCAAGCGTTTTTCGGTGATTGCGGGTGCCTTCGATGTCCCGGGCCAGGCCATCATCGACGGTGAAGTGGTCGTTATCCACGAGGCCCGGACCAATTTCTCGGAATTGCAGGCGGAGCTCGCCGGCGGCCGCCAGGACCGTTTGGTGTTCTATGCCTTTGACCTTCTCTGGCTCGACGGCAGGGACCTGCGCAAAACGCCGCAGCTTGCGCGCAAGGTGGCGTTGAAGGAGCTGTTCGATGCCCACGGCATCGAGGTCCCGGCGCTCTACAGCGAGCATCTCACGGGAAACGGCACCGACATGTTCGAAGCCGCCGCCAAGCTGAATTATGAAGGCATCATCTCGAAGCGGGCAGACGCGCCGTACCGCTCCGAGCGCAACGAGGCCTGGCTGAAGATTAAGACCGTGCAGAAGGGTAAATTCCCTGTCGTGGGGTTCGTCAAGGACCCCTCGGGTGTTGCCGCTCTCTACCTCGGAAAGAAGGAAGGGAAAGACCTGGTTTACATGGGCAAGGTCGGCACGGGCTGGGACCGGTCGACGTCCGGCAAAATCCGGAAAGCGCTGGACACCGTGGTGAGCCCGAAGAGCAAGCTGAGTAAGCAACTCAAAAACCCTAAGGCCACATGGGTCGAGCCTGTCTTCTCAGCGGAGATCGAATTCCGGGACATCACGTCGGAAGGGCTGTTGCGCGCGAGTTCGTTCAAGGGGCTCTTGAGAAACTGACTTTTGTTATAGCGCTCGCCGTTCAGGAAACTACTTTTGGGGGTATCGCCGTACGCGGTGAGCATCGGTCGTTGAGAGGCCATTGCTCTCACGCCCTCCTCTGAAGGGAAAGGAGCGCGCCATGCAGAAACGGCGCCGATTCAAACAAGTGCTTACGCTTCAAGAGCGGCTGACGGCCTGGTCTGAAGAGACAAAAGCTCAGGCCGCAAGACTTCCACCCGGTCCCAAGCGGGATGCTCTCATCAAAAAGGTTCGGCAGGCCGACGTTGCCAGCCACCTTGACGATTGGGCGAAGTCGCCGGGATTGCAGCCGCCGACTTAGGAACGGACGGTCGAGCGGCAGGTTCTGCGTTAATGAGCGAACCCATTCCTTGGCTTATCGAGCATTCCATCCAGATCGCCTGGAATTATTTAGAGCGTACCGGCGAACTGGGAAATGCGGCTGAAGCCAGCAGCTTCCTCCTGAGGACCGTCGATGAGATGGTCCTCAAGGGCGAGCGCCGGAAGCTGATGCTCGCCAGCCGCGCGATCGAGGCCTATCAGCGGCACCGCCCGGTCATCGCCGCATGATCGACCCGGAGTGCCAGACCTGTTTCGGCCTCGGCTGGGTTTGCGAGAACCACCCATTTCAGCCTTGGAATGAAAACGGCTGCCAATGTGGCGCGGGAATGCCATGCGAATGCCAGCAAGCCCACGGACTTGAGCAGCCTGATATCAGCAAGGTCCTAGAGAGCGAGGACGTGAAGGTACACCGCGAGAATTAGCGCGATACTGACGATGACGATGCCGATCAGAAACCGGCCCATCACTTCTCCTTGCGGACGCCCTTGAATTTCTTCGCGCTCTTCTTGACGGCCATGAACTGGCCGCCCTTCTTGTTGCGCTTGGTCGAAGTCTTCGTGAGCGGGTTCTTCAATTGCGTACGTTTCTTCACCGCGCCCTTGCGGGCATTGTCGCCGACCGGTTTGTTGACTGCCATCCTGGCCTCCCGTTTTGCAATCAATGCATGACAGGGACGCTTGGTTCCTCGCCCGGAACTGGGCGCGCTCTTGCGCGTTTTCTTCACGCAACTGAGGAGGACAACATGGGCTTTGGTAGAGGTGCTTTGCTTTGGCTTCTCGGCATCCCGTTGCCGATCGTTTTGTTGCTCGCACTGTTCTGGCATCACTAAGGGCGGATGTACCCCTTGATGCTGAGAAGGGCCGTCGGTTCGCCGGGGGCCTTTCTTTCCCTTATGGGCGCCTGCCACACCGCTGCCGCCAAACTAGACGCCTGACGATACAGTTCAGCGGCTTGGCCTTACTGTCGGAGCATGCGCTCCGTGTTACTCGGATTGATGCTCGCCTCTGTGGCTGGCGCCGCCGTGGCCCAGGATTGGGGCAACATGGCCACCATCTCGTCGACGCTCGGCAACAACACCAATCGGCTTTGCATCGGTGACCACTCACGGCCCGGGGACATCGGCTGCCCAACTTGGGCGCCCAGTCTCACGACAGCAGGCAACGTGATCGTCAGCGGCAGTGTTACTGCCGCGCAATTTATTGGTGATGGTTCTGGTTTGACCAACGTCGGTGCGGCAAGTACCGACCGCATCACCAGTGGCACGACGAGCATGCTGGCCATTTCAAGCACGGGCTTTGTCTCGCTTACGCAGAGTGGCGTAAATACCGGATGGTTCGATCCTACGCGTGGGTTGGTGACGATTGGCGTCAGCAGCACGGGCTCCATCAGTGGCACTAGCGGCTATTTCGGCGGCAAGCTTACGGTCGTTAATAACCCAATATATCTCAGCTCTCTACAAGGCCTGTATTGGGGAGGTGTCAATAACAGTATCACCGGCCACCAAACCCAGCAGTACCTTTCCTTCTTAACTTCCGGCACCGAAGCCATGCGCATTGTCAGCAGCGGCTACGTTGGGATCGGTACCAGCCAACCGAGCAGTACGCTCCACGTCGCAGGCAGCGTCACCGTCATCGGTCCCTCGGGTGGCCAGGCCCTCACTATCTATAGCTCGTCTGGGGGAGGCAGCACGGCATCCATCGCCAGCACCGGAAGCTTCTCCTCAACGGGCTATGGCTTCAAAAATGATGGCACCACCAGCATCAACACAGCCAGCTACAACAACCTGTCGTTCTATGTGAACAGCCAGGAAACCATGCGCCTCAAGCCGAACCTCGTTGGCATCAACACCATTACGCCCACTACCTCGCTCGAAGTCTCCGGCACCGTCAGCGCCACGCGCCTTGTCGTCAACGGTGTCAGCATCACTGGCGCTAGCGCCAATCTGTCGGAAACCGTCTCACTGAATGACCTGAAAGACGTCTCAGCCAGTACGTCACTGGGCACAATCCTCGCCGGCCCCGGTGTTGTGCAGGCTATTACCCCCACGGGTGTCACCGCCTTCGGCGTCGGTGCCATGGGCGGCGTCACCGATGCTGGCACCGCCAACACCGCCATCGGCAACCAAGCCCTCTATTCCATGAACAACGTCGGCGCCCTTTACAATACCGCGGTGGGGAGCGCCGCCCTCTATGCCGATACTTCCGGTCAATATAACGTAGCGGTCGGTAAAAGCGCCATGTCCGCCAATACCACCGGCAGTTACAACGCAGCATTGGGCACCGCCGCCCTCGCTGGCAACGTCGGCGGGGTTGCAAATACCGCTGTCGGGAACGAATCCTTGCGCTACGGCAACGGCAACTACAATACCGCCGTCGGCAACAGCGCAGGTGGCTACGCCGGGGCTGGACTGTTCAACACGATCATTGGCCAAAGCGCCGGCTACGGTGTTAGCGGCTCTACCAATTACAACGGCGCGGCCCTGTTGGGCTACCGCTCGGGTATCAGCCTCACCACCGGTAGCTATAACACCCTCCTTGGTTTCCAAACCGGCTATAGCCTCACCAGTGGCGGCAGCAATACCCTTGTCGGCGCCCAGGCTGGCACCGCGCTCACCACTGGCGCCAAAAACATCGTCATCGGTGCCAATACCGATGCCTTCAGTGCCACCGGCAGCAACCAGCTTAATATCGGCAACGCCATCTGGGGCAACCTGGGCTCCGGCACTAGCAACGCCAATCTCATCGGCATTAACGTCGCCAACCCCACCACCACGCTCGAAGTATCCGGCACCATCAGTGCCACAAGCTTTGTCGTGAACGGAGTAAGCATCACAGGAGCTTCCGCGAATGCGGATCGAATCGTCAGCGGCAGTGTCAACATGATCGCCGAACAAACCAGCGGGACTGTCCGGGTCAGCGGAACGCTGGCCTTAGTGAACACCGGCAATGAAGTCTGCGGTCCGGCGACATGGTACAGCTTCCGGGTCGATCCTGTTTCCGGCCAAATGCAGATGTGCCGACCTTAGAGGGCGCAACGGTTGACGCAGGACTGCGGCACAAGTCCAATCAGCACAAATGCAGTTACCAGGGGCCGCGTCGCCCTTTGTCGAGCCCGAAGATCCTGTCATTTAATTCCTGCATCTTTGATATCCGCTTGCTCAGCGTGCCGTCATCGATCATTCCGCGTGCGATTTTTTCAACCCGGGTCAATTCCGCTTGAAAGCCCGGTGAGGTGACCTGGCTCAAATGCTCTTGGAAGGTGGTTGAATTGACATACCCCATCGCTGCCTTTCCGACTGGAGAATCCAGCCACCTTTGGCACTGTTCAAAGACGGACAGCGCTGGGGAGCTAGTGTCGGCAGGACTGGTCGGGACGATCGCACGGGAAGCACGTTCCCGTGCCGCGCTCAGAAGCGTTGCGCTCTCCTCCTTCCATTTGCCTTGCAGCCTTCTCAAGAGGGTCGGCTCTGTGGCGTTCCAGTCGGTGCGGCTCCTAATGATCCGGAGCATCGCGGTGGTCGGCTTCAATTTGGGGTCTCTCACGATCGCGTTCGCCACGAGATCAAGAGTTGGTCCGTCCGTTTTACCGGAGCCCTTGGGGCGTCCGCGCTTCACGTCTGCCATGATGATTCTCCCTCTCAATTTGTGCGCTCAGATTGGTGTTTGCGCTCTCAGAACGCCAGCGAGATGATTTGCGTCGGCAATCTTTTTTGCGAAGAAAAACAATAGGCTGCGTTCGTTCTGCGAGGATAATTCCTTGCCGCTCGAATTATCCTCGCTTATGCAAAGTCTGTTGCCCAGGAAAGGCCCCGATGGCCTCGTCCCATTGGATCTGTTGATTCGACGGTCTTACTTTCAGGAGGTTTCGATGCGTCGCTTTACCGTCCGAGAAACGTCGCCTGGGATCAATTACATGGAGCCCGACAAGCCGATCTATTGGCATTTGGTCGGTCGAAGCACCGACCGCTGCGGCGGCGGAAGCTTTTATCCGGCAGGCAAACACTGGCGGCCATGATCCGGTCGTCGTGCAGCCGTTAGGCTAATGACTGAATATCGTCGGTCTAGCGTTCTTCAGTCGGGTGCACCCATTTGTAGGGTGTGATGCTTCGCGTCTCGGTGAGCTTGATCATATGGACAGGCGGAGCGTAGCGGCCTTTGCGGCATGATCGGCACTTGAGCGATGCTTCAAGTTTCCAGATCGGCGTATCGCGTGGTCGTCGGATCGCACTGAGCGGAAGGCTCGCGCGCGTCTTACAACGGTTGCACTCGACCTCAAGCCACTCCATGCCGCCGTTGATGCATTGACCGATTGTCGGAGAGGGTTGCGAAGGTCCGCCGTAGCCCTCCATCCGGACCGACCAGGCTAAGGCCTCGGCGCGGTCGGCTTCGCGGATCGCCTTTTTGGCTTCTTGCCGGGCGTGCTTGGCGTGAATTTCCGCGCCCATGATCTGGCCGCCCCAGATGACCTCCCGCGATTTTGTGCCCATGGACGGCATTACAGCGGGCCTTGTGATGGCCGGCAATGCCACTAGGATTTGCGGCCGGACTAGGTTTCCAGGCCCCACAGGTCGGTCAATGTGCAATCTATATTCGATCACCAAGAACAGGGACGCGATTCGCTGGCTGTTCGGCGTCGTCATGATGGCCTGAAAATCGTTCTGCGCGGCGCTGACAAGGAGGACAGGGTGGCATGACCAAGCAATACGAGACTGCCCGCCAGCTTCTGCCGGTCGTTGTTTCTGCCGCTGCCTCCCATCAGTTTCTTACTTATCAGACCGCAGCCGAAAGCGTCGGCCGACCGAGAAACCACGCTCGCGCCATCGCGCAGGTGTGTAACTTGCTGGATGCCGCAGCAGCTTTAGCGGAAGTTCCGCTGCTCGCGCTCGTTACCGTGTTGGATACGAATAACAAGATCAACCCGAATGCTTGGACTGCCGATTTTATCGAACCAGGAATCAGGGAAGGCATCATCAAGCGTTCGTTAGGGCACACTTTTACCAACGCAGACTTCGAAGCAATCGCCTTAGCGCTGGAGCAATTGAAGGACAAAAGTGGTGAAAGTGCCTGGAAACATCTTGGCGTACTCATGCCATCAGCCGAACGAAGGCGACGTTTAGCAGGAATGGAGAGCGTGGCGTACGACGATGCCATCGATGACCTCGGAACCGACGATCCGGCGTATACAAGTTATTCGGGTATACGATATGCGCGTGATCCACAGGTCCGCGAAGCTGTAAGAAGGCGAGCGGCTGGTAAGTGCGAGTTTTGCGGAAAGCTAGGCTTTAAGTGTGCGAACGGAGCGCGATACCTCGAGTGCCATCATATTCTGGCGGCAAATGACGGCGCAGATAGGATGACTAATGTCATTGCCATCTGTCCTGGTGAGCACCGTGAGGTTCATTTTGGAGAGCGCCGCGACGAATTGGAAGCCGAAATGATTGCCAAAGTCAAAGTGGCAGAAGCTCGTCGCCTGAGGGCTAGCATATGAGGAATGGGCGCAATGCTTACGAAACTTGACGTAGCAAGGCATCAGTTGGGGACGGCCATGGAGCTGTTCCTGCGCGACAAAGACCCGGTATCGGTGCAATGTCTGGCTTGCGGTGGTGCAGAGTTGATTGAGTCGATCGCGACCCACCAAGATCTCCGGCCGTTCTCCACGCACATGCTCGAAAACAATCCCGGCCTCGACATAAAAGAGCTGCGCACGCTGCAGCGGCGCTTCTGGAACGCGTTCAAGCACATGTCGGATCGGGGAGGGGAGCTACGCGACGACGATGCAATCCTGGCCACCTTTGACGATACGATGAACGACGGAGCGCTGTTCGTTGCGTGGTGGGATTACCAAAGCGTTACGCAAAAGCTGCCACTGGCGGTCCAGGTCTTTCAAGTCTGGTTCTACGCCCTCAACGAAGAGAAGCTGGCACCTGGTACAAGTACCGATGACATCCGCCGCACGTTCCCGCATATTAGATCGGCGCCTCGAGAGGAACAGAAGCGACGGCTGCGCCGGGTTATTGAAAGATATCGCAGCGATAAGGAAATTCTGGCCGATTCGCGCACCGAAAACCTGCAACTCTGTTTTTCGCTCTCGAGGAGCCACTGACAGACGTAAACAAGCCCGCGCTCAGCAGCCTGCTGTAAGTACGCGGGAGTGTCACTTCAGGGTAATGGGCGCTTGTCCTATGACGACGTCTGCGCGGCTTCCCGCGATGTGAGCCTTGTCCTGCCCGAAAGTGCAGCTGTTGGTGTCCTTGAGAGGCCAGGCCAAAGCGTTGGCTGCGGGCCTGATCGAGAAGGAAAACATTTCTGCGTCCCCCTTCTTCAGCAGAAAGAGCGTGCCACCGTTGTCGGCCCGCAACGGGAATATCGCTGATTGTTCCCGTTGTTGCGGCGGAGATGGCTTTTGGGGATCAAACGGCGCGATAACCAGCCGGTATGGTAGCCGGTGTGTCAATGTGATCGTGAACTCATCCTGCGCGAAAGGAATGGCAAAGTCGCCATTGTTCTCGACCACTGCAAGGATGTCCACGCGTCCGTCCGTCATGATCGAACAGCGTAACGTTGTGACCTCCGTTGAGGCAGCGTAGGTTTTAGGCTTCGGCGGCGTAGGCCGGAGCGCTTCAATCTGGTTTTGAACGAGATCCTGACCGTAGATAATACCCGCTACCGTCGCCGCCACGACCAGGCAGCTGATAGCGAAGGCCACGAAGTAGACGAAGGCTACCGAGGCGCCTTGGGCGCGAAAGCGCGTGCGCAAGATGGCCCCTAGCACGGCAACAGGCGGATAGCTTGCGACGATGGCAAAAACCCAGAAAATCAACCCGCGGTCGTAGACGGGAAGGACAAGTGAAAGCGCGTCAAACGCAACAATAGAGCCCGCTGCAGCATAACGCAGGCGCTCGCTATTCCTGCGGAACCTGCGTTCGTCGCGGCTGAAGCACCGCGAAACTGTTCGCACGAAGCAGTCGATCAGGATGAAAAGCAGCGTAACCAGAATTAGCTGCTGATACCAGCTCAGGCCCGAGAACTCGAGACCGGCGACGAATTCGGGAATGTCGCCAATCCACTTGCCAAGGTAGAACACCGGGAAGACGAACAGAAGCAGTGCAACTGAAGATGGAAGCGCGCGTCCGGCGCGGTTTTCGCGCGCGACCCGAAGGGGCGACCAGAAGATGAAGAATATGGTGGCCAGGACCGAATAGATGAACCCGATGGTGCCGACGAGATACTCCTCAGCCAGCTTTTGCACGCCCTTTGATTCCGCCATCCGTTGCCCCTGGATCAACTACAACCACAGAGAATGGCCGCTTCTTCTAAGTTAGGTTCAGTAATCGCTTAAGCTGGGACCATTCTGTACCAGCGCATGATAAAAATCGTCCGACGCTTCGAAATAATGCTCGCATCCCTCCATGACGTCTTTAAGCCGCTCGACCGTGACTACTCCATTTGCGAGCTTGAACTTTGCACCATCCTTATTGGTCGAATACCGGAAGGCGACCGCACTTTTGTCGAGCCCGTGGAAATCCTGAACTATTAGGCCTATTGTCTTGTCAGCGATGTCTCCGGCTTGGGGGTTTAGAGCATTGTTCAGCTCCTGGTAAACCTGCCAAAGGTCGAGCAAGTTGTGGTCTCTGTCATCGCTGAGATAGACGCTGACATGGTGCCCATACTCGACGATGATCTCTTTCATAGCCACTTCGAGCCCGTGGCGGTAGTTGAACATCATTGGATAGACGAGGTAGTTGGTGTCGAAGGGATTCCGTCCGCATTCCTCAGCAAGTAGCTTGCCCGCTCTGAAGTATCCCCTCCAAATAAACATGGCCCGCTCGTATGGCTCTTGCGAGACGTAAGCGTCTGTTGGCTTTTCAACATGTTGGGCTATGCGGTCGCCACCTTTGGGCCAGCGGTAGCGGCGATGCAAAATACTTTCATAGCTGTCGGTCATGCGAAATCCGAGCTGCGTGGGCGGCTATGCCGACTCTTGATTTTCAAAGTATCGGATATGCGCACTCATTTTGGTTGAGATAGCGCTTGTAGCTGGAGCTCGGTATGGCTCCGTAATAAGAATAATAGCGTCATCATTTCGGAGCACGACGTTATCTGCGTTGCTGCTGCAGTTGAGCTGCTTTCTCAAAATCTTGGCGGGCCGACGGTATATCGCCGAGCTGAGACCTGCACCGTCCGCGCTGTTGGTACATGTTCGCAACAAAATCAGGCGAAGCAAAAGGCGACGCGGCAGCTATACCTTTCCCAAAATCGGCTGCGGCTTCGGCGTGCCTGCCAAGCTTCATCAAAATTTCCCCGCGCGTCCCATAGAGGCCAGGAGGACCTTGCGGATGGTAAGCGTCGGCTGCGTTCAAATCATCAAGGGCCAGCTCGAGGTCTCCGAACTCACGATGCGCGTCTGCGCGAGCCAAGAGCGCCATAAACTGATCCTCCCGGTCTCCGGTTTGAATCGCCCCAGCAAAATCCGCTATTGCGTTTGCCTTTCCGGCTTCGCCAGTGCGTTGCCAAAGTAGGCCTCGGCAGTAGTAGGCGCTAGATGCCTTGTGACCTGCGTCGATTGCCTCACTGTAGTCCGCTATCGCTTCCGCACTTTCTCCCTTTGCAGATAGGAGACCGGCCCGTTGGAAATATCCTTCCGCGAATTCTGGGTCGATCTCAATCGCCCGCGTGTAGTCTTCTATGGCCTTGTCGCGGTCTTCTGGCTTGTTGCCGCGGTTATAGTAGGAATTACTCCAAGACACGCCGCGATGAAAATGAATGTCGCGATCATCAGGAGAGATGCGCAGAGCCGCCGAGAAGGCGCTTATGGCGCTATCAAGCTTTTGCTCGCGAATGGCTTTGTGCCCTTGCTCCACCAGCCGCTCGACAGGGTCTCGATCGGCCTCCTTCGCCTCCGTCTGAGCGTTCAAGCCGCTCTCGAATCGCCTGATATCCCAGTTGGAACGCAGATAATTGACGCTCGAGCCCTTGCTGAGAACGAACGTTCTGTCGTTGGAAATTGCAACTTTAAACCCGCTAGTCTCAGCTCGAAGTAGAATGTTGATACATTCATCAGTGCAAGTTTCTCCGCTTGCGGTTTGCCTGAATTGTTCTCGCTGATACTTCTCCCGGACTCTCGCAATCTCCTTGCGCAACATGCCGATTACCAGCAGGTTGTCTTTGTCCATGGCCTTAGCGAGTTGACTGGAAACAGCCGACATCGCCAGGCCCACCTCGTCGAGAGAGTATCCTTTCTGGTTAAATGAGTTCGCAAAGTCCGCGAGCCTGTCGACCGCTATATCCGTGTGCTGCCGCGGCAGATCCGGCACACCAACGTCCATCACTGCATTTTTTAAGGAGCCGAGCGCCTTTTGCTCCTCTTCCAGTTGATTGCTTAACCGATTGATCGCCTGAGCGATCCCTTGAGCACCTTTACCCTCCATTGAAAACGCAGTGCCGAGCGAGAGCATCGGCAAGGTGATTGCCAGATAACTGATTCCGGTCGCCTCTTGTATCTGAACGACCGTCCTCTTCAATTCGGGGATGAGTTCGTTGTCGATGCTTTTCTTGGGCTTGCTTCCAAAGAGACCAAACATTGGCCGCCCCATTTATGGAAAAGTGGCAGCCTAGCATGCTGCAACTAGATCGGGAACAGGCCTATTTGCAAATCAAGACTGGAGCGGAACACGACGGTCAGGCGGGGATACCTGTGGGGGCGACCGCTCGAAATGCATGTCGTTGCATAAATCAAAATAAATGCAACACGGGTAGACAATCGTTTCGCTGCGGGCTTTGACCGTTGCGTAAGTCTGTTGCAGAATACCTGCAGTGAAATACGGCTATGCCCGCGTGTCGACCTCCGAGCAGGATCATGCCGGCCAGGTCGATGCGTTAAAGGCAGCGGGCGCCGTCAAGATCTTCAGTGAAAAGATGAGTGGCGTGCGGGCCGATCGGCCACAGCTTGCCCGCGCCATCGCCGCGCTCGACGAAGGTGATATCCTTGCGGTTACCCGCATTGACCGTCTGGCGCGATCGTCGCGCGACCTGCTTAATATTGTCCATGAGATTGAGGCGCGGGGCGCGACCTTTGAATCGCTTTCCGAGCCGTGGGCCAACACCAATACGCCCACCGCGTCCGCGATGCTCACCATGCTGTCGGCGTTCGCGCAGCTCGATCGGGCCTTCATCCTGGCCAGGACGAAAGAGGGCAGGGAGCGCGCCAAAGCCCGCGGACGCAAGTTTGGCAGAAAACCGAAACTCAACCAGGAGCAAGTTGATCATGCCAAAGCGCTGCAGCGAGAAGGGCGGGGGATGCGTGAGATCGGCAAGCTGCTGGGCTGCAACGCCTCCACGATTTCGCGCACACTGCAGCTTCAACAACAAGAGGATGAAATCGCATGACAGCAATCATGCTCACCCGCATCGACAACGACCGCAACATGGCGAGGTTCTACAAGCTGGATGTTCAGCCAACGTTGTTCGGCGAATGCTCGCTCGTCAGGGAATGGGGTCGTATCGGCCGTGCCGGCACGGTTCGTATTGAAACGTATCGGAGCCGCGGCAGGGCTGATATCGCGATGGCCTTGAGCTGGACGCAGAAGCTTAAGCGCGGCTACCGCTAGAAAGTACAATCGCTAGCTTTCACTTTATGCGGTCAACTTGCCATAGGCAGACAAAATGTGAGCCGTCTCGGCACCGTCGATGATGCAATAGCGTCGTGGCCGGCGCGGATCGTAAGCAAGGCTCTCCGTGATTCGAACCACGGTATTCTCAATTTTGTTGCAGTGCTGCACTATGATTAGATCGACCGGCTCTTCGAACGCACGGATGAGCTGATCGCCGCGTTTCCCCATGTTGCCGGGATGGAGTGGGCCAGGCACGGATGGCCCTTTAAAAATAAACGCTGCCGACGTCGGCTTGTCGTCGATCGTCAAACGCGTGGTCTGCAGGTCAGATTTCTCGCCACCCCAGTCCTTAGACACGTAAGGCTCCCCGATGATGTCGGCGAAGGCCTGTTTGACCGCTGCTTCAGGCATGCTCTCGATTGCTCTGAGGTCAGCGGCTGTTGGCTGCGACCTCTGCCCAATTCGTGAGAATTGGTCTATCTGCTGCGGATAGATACGAATCGATGTGGCGATGGGCATGGGAAGGACAGCGCCTTCAATTTCTTCGCCGATGATGTAAGGAAAGACTTCCGCCTTTTGACCGTTGAATTCGAAGTGGCCGGCAACAAGCATGCGCTTCTTACCCTTCAACACCCCGACCGACGTGTCGGAGAAGAAGTGCGCGCTACTTATCTCGCCAAACATTTCGTATTCGGCCGTCGCCAGAGGGATGTTTCCTCTCAGCGTCGCATTCTTGGGCGGCTTTCCGTTTTGCTCTCGCCTGCTCGCTTCGGCCGCGCCAGAAAACGAAAATACGCCCCACACAAAGCCCAGAGCGCGTTTGCCTTCGACGTCCTTCGTGGCAACCACCTCGGTGAGGTTTGGGAATCGACCCTGGCGAAGCAGCTGTTGAGCCGTGGCGGTAACGTCTCTCATTGCCAGTACCCGTTCGCTCGAATTGTCGGCGAGCGGGTTTTGCGCTTCGACTGCGAAATTGATGTCAGCGAGCAAGCCGAGGCGCCGGCTGTTGAGGTAGTATGGAAAAGCCGAGTGTCCTCGAAGCCGGCCATATCAATGCCCTCTATTGTTGGCGATCATGCTCATCAGCCTCGCGACTGAAATCATCCTGAAATCGCCCCTGAGCAGCTTCGATAGGTCGGGTTGCTTCATGTCAATGACCTAGCATCAGTCTTCAAATGATTCCCTGACGTGCCGAGACTCCGCGAGGCCTTCCTCGGCATGTTTCCGGATTCCGTCGTAAAGCTTATGCGCGGGCGAAAACCGTGGGAGTGATTGGAGTATCTGCTCGCTCTGCTCCTTCATGGAGACATCTCGCGGCATCGGTTCTCCCGCAGCGCCTGAACGGACACCGCTGATCGCCGAACTGAAGAGGGCGCCGATTGCGCGCTTCAGCGCTTCCGGGCCTACCTGCTTGGCCTTTTCCAGATAGCGTTCAACGAACGGACGATGGGTGAAAACGAAGGAATGGTGCGCCTCGTTGAGGATGCCGGCGATGAGATCCATGTCTTGCTCGTCCGATGTCGCAATCCATTCTTCAAGGAACTTGACGGTTTCCCCATCGAATGGCCGGAAACAGGTCTCGAACAGCTCTCGGGCACGGTAGCCGAACAGGAAAGGCTTGCCTTTGCCCGCTCTCATCCATTCTGCCACCGTCCTGAGCAGCTCCGGATAGATTCCGGAGTCGTGAAATCGGAGCGGCACGTGACCATAGGGGCCGTGGTTTATCGGCCGGTACTTCCATTCCTCATTCTCACCAGCTCGATCAACGCGGCGCATGAAGAAGTTCATGGTCTCCCTGGGAAATGCCTGCGACGCCTGCGCCAGAAACTCTTCGACCCAGTGACCGTCCAGCTCGGCAATTGCCATCAGCTTGTCCAGGAGGCATTCAACGTCCTCCTTCGCCAGATGCTTGAACAATCCATTGAACGAGAAGACCGTCAGCAGTTCGTCGGCGAGCTGTTCTGATTCGCCGATATTTGCAGCACGGGTCAGTTCGATGACCAGGCTGACGTTCTCTTCGGGGAGAGTCGTAAGGGCATTGATCGCATTCCGGACGACCGAGGCGTTCGGGTTGGAGAGCAGTGAGCGCAGGACTGCGATATCGGCCTCGTTGTAGAGCCCGCTGGCCAAGAGCCGGTAATAGGCCTGAGCAACCGAGGCGAGGAATTGTTCGCGGCCCGTCGCAAGCAGCTTCTCGATTGCCGCGCGCGCTTCGTCCGGGCTGTGATCCCATAAGGCGATCAGGGCCCCGGGCAGAAAGCGGGCAGTCTCCGACTCAGAATGGGCCAAGGCGTTAGCCAGAGTGGCCCGACCGAACTCGATTGATGACCGAGTCAGGGCTTCATACAGCGTATAGGGTACCGCAGACGATCGTTTGTAGTTCCTGGCAATGCTCGCTAGAAGGTTGCCGATGAACGCGCGACGCGCCTCTGCGCCGGGATAAGTGGTCTCCAGGTCTGAAACCAGCGTAGAGATGTGGGCGGCCCACTTCTCCCGATGCTTGATCGGGTCGATGCGCCGAAATTCGATGCCGTGGCCATCGACGAGCACCGTCAGAGTCCGAAAGCCAAGAGATTTGGGTAAGCCTGCCTGAAGGCGGCGTGCCGCGTCAGTAGCGTCGCCTTTTCCGTACTGAATGTGCCACGAGATCGCTTTCCATACCGATAACTGGACGAGGTCGTCTACGGGGCGAGCCCGGAGCGCGGCCTCGAGCGCACTTAAGCCTTCGACGAAAACGCCGGTCCACTCGTCCCGAGTCTTCGGCGAAACGGTGCTATTGAACATTCCCATCGGGTATCTGAAAGCCTTGCTCAGCGCGTCAGCCGCGAGAACACCGATACGGATTTCCGGATCGAAAAGCAGGTCGATGATTTGAGTCAACACCTTAGCGCGGAGCGACTTGATTGCCTCGACCCTCACGAAATGGGGTTTGAAGGTCAGCGAGAAATTGTGGGATTCGGTGATGTGCCCTTCGGTATCGAAGATAGGTGTAAGGATATCCAGCGGCGTGTAGGCGTATTGCCATGCATCCGGTCGCTCAAGGAGTGACAGCCCGAAATCGACGATTGCTTCGTTGTAAACTAGTGGCTTATTCGGTTGGACCTCGCACAATTCCGCTAGAATGCGGATCGGGTGCTCCGGATGCTGCGCAAGCGGGCGGCTGTCGTGCTTGCCCAGCTCCCAGAGGGCTTCGCAGGCTGGGCGCACTTGGGCAAAATTGAACGCCGCGTTGCGAAGAATTTCGGGGAGTTGCTGGAGAAACTTGCCTTCGTGAATCAACCGCTCCGCAAACTCGATTGCTTTAGAGGGCTGATAGTAGGCAACCGCCGCAACTGCCTTAATGTGTGGATCGCTGTAATCGCGCTCCGGCTTGAGCTTACTCCAGACTCCGTCGACCAGTTTGCTGTTACTGGGATCGCCATTTGACCGCCGCCAATCCAGTCGGCTGAGGTTGATCAAGAGATGTTCGGCTTGTTTTTCGCTAGCATGCGCGAAGACGGTCTCGGCATAGCCTGATGAGGCACCCAGTGCGCCGACACAATGCTCCTCAATGATGTAATCGGCCAGGACGTCGGGCGAGAGCCTGAATTGCGCACCGCGCTTAAACAGCACGCCGGCTTCGGTCAGCAAGCGCATGATACGGCTAGCATCGTGCGGTTTGACGTTCTCAACTTGCTCGATGACGTGAAGCAGAGCCGAATCTTCGGGATGAATAGGTTGTAAAAGCGCAAGCATCCGTAGGACGTTTTTGATTGTTTCCGCTTCGCTCTTGTTTCCTATCTGTCCTGCGATGATGGTTTGAAAGCGCGAGAAAAGCAGCGTCCTGAAGGTGTCTTCGTGCTGAGCAAGATCCAACCGCCGCTTCTCTTTAGCGACGACTTGAGCACCTACGACGGTGGCCAACGGGCAGTCGCGCGTGAGGCGGGCGATGTCCTTTGCAGCGGAAATCGGACCACCGTGCTTCTTCAGGACCTGTCCCGCGAGTTGTTCGCTCTCTGCTTGGGTCAATCGCTCCAGTACAATTTCCCTGAGGGATGGGCCGACCAAGGAGAAGATGCTGGCCTGCGCCTTGATATGGTCGAGCCCATAGGGACGGAAGGAGAGGAAAAGCTTGGCCTTGTTGGAAGGATCGGCAGCGTACTGGAAGAGCATCTGCAAATCGCTCTGGTCGTGCGCGTCATCGACGACGAGCAACTTCTCCTTACCGCCCAAATCCTCAAGGCTTTTCTTTGTCAACTCGGCGTTGCGCGACAAGTAGCGGACAACGATGCCTTTGTTGTCGGCTTCGAACGCCTCGACGGCCTGTTTGAGAACGCGTGACTTGCCGGACCCGCCGGTGCCGATCAGCAGGACTGCTGAAACGCTCGGTTCACTTAGAGCCTGCTTCAGGGCGTCGAGGTCGCCCCGGCGGCCGACGAGGTTCCAGACATGGTTGAACACGCCCTCAGCGTTGTTGAAGGCGGCAAAGAATTCGTCGCTGGTTTCCCAGGGGCCTGCTTCATTGACACCGAGGAGTGCGAAGCGCTGACCCCGAAAGAAGATATCGACCAGCCTCACCTGATCGGCGATGGGGAACTGGCGGATCTTGTAGGAGATGTCTTCGCGGTCCCAGATTTCCCAATCCGGATGACTCTTGATGACCGCGCGGTCTTGCGGGCTCGCGATCTTGGTCAGCAACAGGACCTTTTTCGCGGCCGCCGCCGTGTGTTTGGCGACTGCGTCGCGCACTTTTTGAGGGCCGAATTGATCGACGCGCTTGCATTGAAAGCTGAACGTCGTGCCGTCGGGGAAGTTGGCGGTAACGTCGAGGCCATCTTGGGTGTGTCCCTGTCCGCCGGCATGTTCGACGCGGGCTTCGGGGTACATGGCCTGTAAGAAGTGCCGACAGAAGCGTTCAAAGCTGTCCGGCGTAAGTCCGTCAATCGGGAATGGCTGGTCAAAACTCACCACCGCCGTCTTTTGGGTGAAGCCCGCCGCAGTGAAGAGGTCGGCCACCTCAGCCTTCAGCACGGCTGCGATGAGAGGCATCTGCTTGTCGCGCGGGCGGGATAGGCCCGCCTCCCACCTGCTCACCGTTTGCTGGCTGCTTTTGACGAGGGTCGCCAATTCGGCTTGGCTCTCGATTCCCGCCTTTTGGCGGAGTTCTACCAAAAGCCTTCCGAGCGCATCGTATGGAGGTGGTGCCATTTCATTACTCATTTGTAGGGTAATACCCATAAAATGAGTGAATGCATAGCCATGTGTGCTCAGAAAACGCACTGGTCGGTGATGAGTTATAGCATGGCTTTCTATAGCTCATTTGGCCATCTAGAGTGAGTTATAGAAAGGAGCGCTATAACTCATGTCCTGGAACTGGGAAGAGCCGACCTGGCCCCAATTTACCTATGAAGCGGCCGCCCTTGAGCCGCTGGAGGCTGAATTCCTGCTCCGCTCAGGAGAGTTTATCGGCGCCTTCAAGCATGTCCGCCCGGACGACCAGGAGAACCTGCGGATTGAACTCATCAGCGAGGAGGCTCTGAAAACTTCGGAAATCGAGGGTGAGATCCTGAACCGTGACAGCGTCCAGTCGTCGTTGCGGCACCAGTTCGGCCTTGGTGATGGACAAGCCGGCGCGCCTCCTGCGGAACGAGGAATCGCGCAGATGATGGTCGACCTGTATCTCAACTTCGCTGGGCCGCTGACCGACGAGACCATGTTCGGGTGGCACAGCATGTTGATGAGCGGGGATCGGACCATCAAGACGATCGGAGCTTACCGCACACATCCTGAACCCATGGAAGTGGTCTCCGGGCCAATCGGCCGGCGCAAAATACACTTTGAGGCGCCGCCCTCTGATCGCATGGCGGCGGAAATGGGCGCGTTCATAAAGTGGTTTAACGGCTCCGGGCCGGACGGCATGCTACCGTTGCCGGCAATTACGCGCTCCGCCCTCGCGCACCTCTATTTCGTCAGTGTGCACCCATTCGAAGATGGGAATGGCCGGATCGGTCGTGCGCTGGCGGAAAAATCACTCGCGCAAAATCTAGGACAGCCGACCCTCATTGCGTTGGCCTACACGATCGAACGCAAGCGGAAGGCCTACTACGAGGCCCTTGAACGCAACAATAAGCGCATGGAGATCACCGATTGGCTGCTCTACTTCGGCAGCACCATCCTCGAAGCGCAGGAAAATACCAACAAGCGGGTGGATTTCTACATCGCGAAGACGAAGTTCTATGAGCGTCTGCGCGGGCAATTCAACGACCGCCAGGAGAAGGTCATTGCCCGAATGTTCAAAGAGGGAATTGACGGCTTCAAGGGTGGTCTAAGCGCGGAGAATTACATCACGATCACAAAGGCGCCCCGCGCGACGACAACACGTGACCTTCAGGACCTCGTCGCCAAAGGCGCGCTAACCAGAACGGGCGAGCTCCGGCATACGCGCTATCACCTGAACCTAGGTGAGCCCACGCCTCCAGCTCGCGCCTGATCGGAAAACGGTGGATGTTCGGCTGACTATTACACGAAACGAAGCTCGGAACGCGAGGCGAGGTCAACAATGACGGCAATATGCTCTGCGCCTCGAAGCCGACCCTCTCGCACGCCGAATATGACCAGCCCGCAAGCCAAGGGTAGCGAGCTGATGTATCGCGTATCGTTTCGGTAATCTCATGCTCTTAAAGGCGCGCGCCGGCCGAAGCCGACGGCGCCCCTAAGTTTGCCGAGCCTGACGTCGCGATCAACTCGTTAGCGGAAGAATGAACTCGGTAAACGGTCCCACGGGTTCTCTTCGTCCTGCCCGCCGTAACGGCTATGGAGGTAACGAAGCTCATCGCGAACGGCTTGCGGATTGGAATTTGCCAACACAAGCAGCGTGCGCACTTCACGAGGACTTAAGCGGTAATGATACGGCTCCGGATATCGGGACATGTTGTGACCCTTTGCGTTGAGGCCGAAGGATCATGCCGACCCGAAAAGCAAATGGCCGCGCACACGCGCGGCCATTGAGGCTCTTCGAAATTGTCAGGAGTAGCTATTCCTGGGTCGGCCATGACTCTCACTGTGTCTAGGGACTTTGTAGAGGCGGCGTGGCGTCCGCAGCCGAGTCTCGATCTCGGTTAACCGTTAAGATACCAATGACGAAGCAAGGGAGTCAACGATTGAGACGAACGAAGACCCCCGCGGCATAAGCCACGAGGGTCTTCGAAGAGGCATCGGGCCTCAAATGATCCCCAGGTCGCCACAACCTGGGGGCTTTGGCTTCGCCCTAGACAACGGCCGACGTCAAAGCAACTCGAAAAGGGTCAAATGAAAGATCAGTAGTCCAGAACAAAATGAGAACAAGGCTTCTTTTAGTCAAACGAAAAATGCGCCGGTGCACCCGGCGTGCCGCTCATTGGGTGCCGCAGCACCGTGACCAGAACCCTTCTGTCTTGATCCGCCTTCGCCTGCAATCTCAGCAAAAATGGCTGACCTGGAGGATGACGAGGTGACACTCAGCTTGGAAAACTGCCAAGGCAGTCCTCGGGACGATTCGATCAAGTTTTTGAATCGAGTCAAGCCTTTTTTCCCAGAACGAAGTCAGCTACCGGCGATAAGATGTGCGTTTGAGATCGCTCTGCCACCGCCCGAATCAACACCATCATTGAATCACAATGCGTAGGGCCGTCCAACGTACTTGGCGCCCATATTTGGTGGATATCGCCTCGGAAAGCCAAATGAGCCCGGGACAAGGCAGCGAGCGCACACAGGGGCGATACAATGGCGAAAGCTACCGGTTGCCTAGGTATCGCCAATCTTTAAATGGCAGCCAGGCCAAGACCGAAATGCGGGGAGAAAATGCCCGAAAGCGTGGCGGACTGCTTGACCGTCAAAATGCGTCCGTTCTAATTTTGTTCTCAAGGAGCGCGGCCGATTCTAGCCACGGCCCCCTTTGAATAACAGCGTCCCTAATCGGCCAGGACCATGCACGAGATCATCTGCCCCCACTGTACCAAGGCCTTCAAGGTCGATGAGTCCGGTTTTGCGGATATTTTGAAGCAGGTCCGGGACGCCGATTTCGCGGAGCAGCTCCACGAACGGCTGGAATTGGCCGAGCGTGACAAGCAAAGCGCTGTGGAGCTGGCTAAGGCCCAGGTCAGCGGCGATCTCCAAAAGACCGCGGCGGCCAAGGATGCAGAAATCCAAGAGCTGAAGTCCAAGCTTGAGGGGAGCGAAGTCTCGCAGAGGCTTGCCGTCAACGAAGCGCTCAGTGCCGTTGAAAAAGAGCGTGACACACTCGCGAACGCATTGGCGCAAGCCGAACGCGAGAAGAAGGCGGCCTCAGAGCTCGCTGAGGCGCTTTTGGACGGCGAGCTGCACAAAGTCTCGGCCGCCAAAGAAAAAGAAATCCAGGAGCTGAAGGCCAAGCTTCAGGCCGTCGAACTGGAGAGGAAGCTCGCCGTAACCGAAGCCGTTGGTGCCATTGAAAAAGAGCGCGACGAGCTGAAGAACGGCATCGAGCGGGTCCAGCTTGAAAAGCAGCTCTCCGAGCAGTCGCTCAAGGACAAGTATGAGACCCAGATCAAGGATCGCGACGACGCGATCGAGCGCCTCAAGGATATGAAGGCCCGCCTGTCGACCAAGATGGTTGGCGAGACCCTCGAACAGCACTGCGAGACCGAGTTCAACCGCGTGCGCTCGATGGCCTTCCCGCGGGCTTATTTCGAGAAAGACAACGACGCGCGGAGCGGCAGCAAGGGCGATTACATCTTCCGCGACGCGGACGAAGCCGGCACCGAGCTCATCTCGATTATGTTCGAGATGAAGAACGAGAGCGACAAAACCGCCACGAAGAGCAGGAACGAGGATTTCCTCAAGGAGCTGGACCGCGATCGCACCGAGAAGGGGTGCGAGTACGCGATCCTGGTCTCATTGCTCGAACCGGACAACGAACTCTACAACACAGGCATCGTCGACGTCTTCCACCGCTATCCCAAGATGTACGTCATCCGGCCACAGTTCTTCCTGCCGATGATCACGCTGCTGCGGAATGCCTCGCTCAACTCCTTGAAATACCGGACCGAGCTGGCGCTGGTTAAGGCGCAGAATATCGACATCACCCAGTTTGAAAGCCAGTTGGAGACGTTCAAGACCGCGTTCTCAAAGAACTACGACCTCGCCTCTCGAAACTTCCAGACGGCGATCGCCGAAATCGACAAGTCGATCGACCATCTGCAGAAGACCAAGGATGCGTTGCTGGGTACAGATCGCAACCTGCGCCTTGCGAACGACAAGGCGCAGGACGTGACGATCAAGAAGCTGACAAAGGGCAACCCGACCATGGCGGCGAAGTTTGCGGAGCTTAGGAGCCCGCCCGCTGAAGCGGCTGAATAAGGCCATTTCCTCTCCTTGTTACGAAGAGGCCAAGTCGGCTGCGTGAAATCGTGCAATCGCATTCACGATTTTAAGGTCCCTTCCTGAAGGATTGGCGCTCAGCCGACGATAGTTGCGATTCTGCGCCGCACTCTGCTTGTCAGGACCAGGTAGTCCCCGCCCACATAGAAATGTGGTATAAGGCATCATGCAAACGTCAGAGGTGATTTCACGCCTAAGGGCTGTAGAGCCGCAGTTGCGTGCGTTTGGCGTTGACGGGCTGTATCTCTTTGGTTCTTACGCCAGAAACGAAGCTGGCCCCGATTCTGACGTCGATGTCTTCATTGATAGGGCGCCCGGCACCAAGCTGGATCTCGACGCGTTCGTCGGCGCTTATGACGTTTTGAAATCCGCGCTGCCGGTCAACGTCGATTATGGCACGCGTACCGGCCTGTCGAAGCTCATCCGCGACCAGATCGAGATGGAAGCCATCCGTATTTTCTGATGGCACCCAGCAAGACGCCCGCTATCCGTCTTTTGCACATCATCGGTGAAGCCGAGGCCATCAATCGCGCGCTTGATGGCGTGTTGAGGATGGATTTCGAGGATTCCTGGGTGCTGCAGCGCGCAGTAGAGCATGGGCTGCTCATTATCTCGGAAGCTGCGAAATCGCTGCCTTCCGATCTCAAAGACAATGCGCCCAACGTTGCATGGCGCAAGATTGAGACGTTGGGCAATTTCCTGCGCCATGAGTACCGCGATGTCGATCCTGAGCTGATCTGGAGCATCACGCAGGACTACTTGCCAAATTTCCTCGCGGCTGTGCGGCTTCTCGCGGAAAGCTTGCGTGAAGTGGAGTCGGTCTAGCTTTCTTGCACCAGCTCCTAACTTGGGCTGGCAGGCATCCATTCACCCATTGTTCGACCGCGCGCGCTTTCTAGAACTTTGCGAGGACTCGACTTTCGCATTCAAGATCGGCGTTGCTGAAACGATAGTTATGGTTCGAGAGGCTCTGGTAAGGGCCACGTACAGGTCGTTGCGGCTCAGCTTCTCCGGTGCAACGATGATGGCGTGATCGAATTGAAGGCCCTTTACCAGGAGCGTGCTTCCAACAGACCGTTGCGCCAAGCGCCGCCCGGCGTGCCGCAACTTGTTCTGAACGTGCCAAGCGGCATCTGCGAGAGTTGAATGCTCACCAGCGATAAACAGCCTCAAGGTGTTCTGCAAGGCTGACAACAGTTCTCTCCGGAAAGCGATCACGCCCGGCTGCCGACGCAGACACTCCAGCAGGCGGAGCACGTGGGCAAACTCGTTCGATGCAAGGACATCGAGAGCCGCGCGCTCGGCCTCAGTGAGCGCTTTCCTTGGCTTCCATCCCCCCGCCATGCGAGTCACTCGACGCTCGAAGGCGGCTTTCGCCAAACCCGACATGGCACCAGCTGCAAGATCTAGGACTGTAGTAAGCCGATCGCGGCCCGTACAAGCCTCAATTGTGTCAAGGAAGCTGCCCAGGGTTTGACAGGCTACCGGCTCGATTGCGGAGCATTTCAGCTTCGCCGCCAGCGAACCGCGGATGAGCTCGCTGGCCTTGTCGCCGATGACGATCAGCGTCTCTTCGCCCCGAAGCTTGACCGAACGTCCTGCCGATATATTCGCCTTAAGTAGGTCTTGCTTGGTCGACGACTGCGGAATGACGCGTGACACGCATCTCGGCGCCGCTGCCAGGTCGACGCGGTTTATCTGTTCCAGCTGCTCACGGATGGCTATGAGCCAGCACCCTAGCTTGTCGTTCTTCACTCGCTTCCATCGCCAGGGCTCTCTAAGCGCACCAATCTCAGGAAAGTCAGTGGTAACGGTTTTCCAATCCGCGAGTTGCTCGTCGCGAAATCCAAAGATGGCCTGCAGCGGGTCGCCAAATATGCAAGTCGGTAGGTGTTGCGATAGCGCGAGGATCAATGCGTGCTGTTCGACTGTGCAGTCCTGATATTCGTCTACAAGCAGCCGTTGGTAAGATGCTTTCAAAACACTCGTGACGAATCCGCCGAGAACTAGTTGCGCAGCAGCGGCGTATACAGCCGGCCAATCCCCACCGCGTGGCTCGCGGGTTTTGAGCCCTGACCTCCGCGGGAAAGCTGCCGCAAATCTTAATGACCAACCTGCAATCGTCTCTAGGTCCGTGCGGTGAAGGCTGACGTGTTTTTCCTTCAGCCGCTGACGCAGTGTATCCACGCCAGCCAGGGTGTGAGTGAGAACAAGGCATTTGGCTGGGCCGCCCGCGGCCTTTACCACGTCGGCAATGCAATCGGTCTTGCCGCAGCCGGCTGGGGCAACGACGGACCCGAGCCGCGAACTCAGAACCGCGTCGATGATGGGCTCATTGCTCACGATCTACCCAGGCCCGAATCTCAGAGATCATCTCTGGAAACTTGCCCTTCAGCGAGTCGAGATGCGGTCCGACATGCTTGCGGCCGATCCACTCGGCATGAGTGATGTCCTTGAACCATCCGCGCTCGCCTGGCTTGCCTTTCGACTTTGTGAGTTCGCCCATGGCAATGCGAAGTTCGGTGTCGTCGGCAGCCTCCTGTACCTCTGCGACCGATTTAAAGCGCTTTTTGGAATACTTGCTGGAGAGACGGTCGAGAAATGACTCATCGCCATCCTGAATAGTGGCTGCGGCCCTGATGAGCCCGGCAACCGCCTCGGTCGGAAGATCCCGGAAAAGGTGATCCTCCGTCGCGTGGCCTGGGGCCCAGCGGAAGACGTTCACTCCCGCTGAGGTGAGTTCGTTGAGAATTTTAGCGTCGTTTGGCTCGCAGTCGTTGTCGAGCAGGAGGCCGACCCTATAGCCAAGCGCGTGGAAGTAGCCGGCGATGACCGGCGCGTTGTTGACGCCGCCGCCTGAGACCGGCACGACTCCGGCGGTGGAGAATGGTAGGCCTCCCTTACTCACCCAATAGTCGTCGAGACCCCTCAAGAGCCCAACCTCGGTTTTTCCCTCACAGACCAGAATGGCCGGTGCCAAGTAGGCCTGCGGGTTTACCCGCGGCTGAGACTGCACATCCAGCCCCGGGTAAGGCGTGTTGGCAGGAACGATGCTCACAGCACCCGTCTTGGGATGGCGCCTGACGACATTCAGCTCCCCGACGCCGAGCTCTTGGAGAACGACCGGGGAGTGCGTGGTCATAAACACCTGGGCTTTCGTCTTGCCGTCGGCGTTGTCCTTTTTCAGTTCCCGCAGCAGTCTGGATATGCGGTGTGGCTCCAGGCCGTGCTCGATCTCATCAATCAGAGCCACCGACGCCTTGGCTCTGGCGTAATCCTGCAAGGCGGCGATGAACAGGCGCGATGAACCGACGCCCAACCGGCGCAGAGGCAAATCTCCGTCATGCAATGATATCCCGCCACCGGACAGCCCCATCGCCTGGACGTCGAGCATAGCATGAAGCCGGTCACCCACTGGCACGCCGAGCCGCTGGGCGGCCAGCTTTGCCTCTTGTATCGTGTCAGCGAATAGAGTTTGCGAGTCTTTCGAGAATTCCTGGCGCGCGACACGTCCGGCTTCCGCCATGAGCCCACGGGAGGCGGCCGGACCCTTGGTTATCCGGTTGAGCACAGACTGACGTCCCCAGCCCAGATGCCGGTCTGCATAAGGCCCCAGCCGGCTTGGCGCGATATCCTGGCGATCCTGGAAGGCCAACGTGCGGCCGCTCTGCTGTTTCTCCTCGACACGCTCGTTGAAAAGCGCCCACTCCGCTTCAAGCGTGTGGTCCACAGTGAGCCCTATGGACAGCACATGCTCAAGGCCGCGTGCTTCGTCAGGCTCGTCTTCGAGCTTCTTCGCGGCGTTGTCCCAGCCGCGCAGGTAAGGGCCATACCGGTCCTCCTTCAGGAATTCAGGGGGCAGATCGCCGATGGTGACCGTGATCGCAATCGGGTTAGATTTCGGGTCAACGGCATAGAAATCAGTATCGTCGAAGGTGACGCTGTTGCGCGCAGCAAAAGCCAGCTCAATTGCATCAAGAACGGTCGTTTTCCCCGAATCGCCCGGACCCACCAAGCAATTGGTGCCGGGCGCCGGATACCATGAGAGCTTCTTGATACCTCTAAAGTTGACTATCTCGACGTGGACGATTCGCAAGCCCTACCCCCCCCTACCGAGAAGAGGCTACCATGGCGCCGCAACTAGTGGTAGCCGGTGGAGCCTAAGCCACGCCAGGACGTCCTCGAAGAGTCCATCCCATGCAGACGAACGACAACGGTGAGGCAATAAGCCTACCGATAGCTTCCCTCTACAAGCACTGGATCACTGCGGATGCTGTGAAGGCTCGCATGCTTCTGGAGACCCACGCTGCGGAAGACATGCCTCCGCAGTTGGTCGCCGAAGCCCAGAAATGGTCTCAAGTGCAGACGATGGCCGTTTTCTACGGGCTTTTCTATGTTGTGATTGAGGGATATCGCGAACTTGGTCTGAAGGATGAATCCATAGACGCGCTGCTTGAAGCGCATGACTACGAAAGCCGCCTTCGGCGATTTCGCAATGCGGTCTTCCACTACCAGGAAGATCCGTTCGACAGGCGTTTGATAGAGTTTCTTGATGCCAAGGACAGCGAGCACTGGGGCAAGGCGCTCTATGAGGCTTTTGAGAAGTTTTTTGCGAAGGTTCTCCCGATCAGGCAGACAGTCGAGCGGCTCCGTAATCTGGAGGCGGATAAAGCTTGACCGATTGTCGCGACTTTCAAATCATCGTAAGAACGGCTCTATCGGCAGAATCGGCTATGTTTGCAGGCAGAACATAAACCGCCGAAATTCCCGAAGGCGCGGTGTATGCTCATTCACAGCGCGATCATACGATAATGAAGAAATCGACATAGCCAGATGTCCCCGCGAAAGCAGCTATCTCGCCCAGAACGCTTTGGACTCTGGAAAGCTTGGGATGGTTGCTGCGCATGGTGCGCCGAGAAAGTCCTATTTAAAGACGTTCAGATTGACCACTTGATTCCGCTTGACGCTGTCGCTTCAGTCGATGCGCGCACGGATATTGTCAGCCGATATTCCCTGCCGACTGGTTTCGATTTTTCGGGTCTGGAAAACCTGGTCCCTTCATGCCCTAGGTGCAATCGCCTAAAGTCGAACCAGGTGTTTGAACCGTCGCCTGCGCTTATTCTCTTTATTTCGTCTGTTCGCCTCAAAGCGAGCCTTGCGCGGCACATCGCAAATTCTTTCGTCGCCGACGAGAAAAAAGAGAAGCTCTTGGCTAAGGTCGAGGCCGCCATGCAGAGAGGGGACATTACCGAGTCGGACATTACGGAGCTTTTTGCTTCGCTGCCCGTTCTCGTCAGAAAGGCCGCGGGTGCACAGCCTGATGTGTACCTACAGATTGCCCCCGGTTGGGAAGTCGTTGAGCAGCGCGGTCATCTCGTCACGGTTAGAGCATCAAGCGGCATAACCGGAATCACGTCGACATCCGGTGATGCGAGCTGGATCTGCCCGTCCTGCGGACACAATGGCCCGTGGAACGGCGTGATCTGTCTTTCCTGCGGCAGGATGAGCGATCCCGGCGACTGACAGCGTCGACCGCCAGGGCAGGGGCCAAACCGTATGACCGCAATTGCGATTTTGCGCCCACGCCCGGATGGTCCAAGTAGGCTGGGGGCTGTTCGTATGACGCAAGACGATCCGCGTGTATCTGATCGCCGTTTTCCCGATCGACAACTACTTCTTCGCCACTTTGTCGATCACAGTACTCCCCTTGAAAGGCTGCACCACCCGGCCGGTAAGGTCGGGTGAATAGGTCAGCAGCGCAACCCGTCAAGGCATCCACGCGGCGTTGCACGCGGAGCCTCCTTGACTGGTCGCTCAGGCCTGCTGCCCTCGAATTCTCCCGACCGGCCGCGATGGCGCAGCCGATAACCAAAGGGAGAACCTCACATGACCGACACCATCAAAATCCGTAGCTTGAACGACAGTTTTCGCCGGACACTCGTCGGCGGGTTGGTCCTGTTCACGCCCGGTGTCAAAAGCCTACCGCCGGAGTGCCAGGCCGAGTTGCTTGAGCTGGTGAGAAAGTTCGATCGCTTCACCGAGGACAACGACCCGTGGGGCGAGCACGACTTCGGCATGATCGAACTCAACGCAATCCGCCATATCTTCAAGATCGACTACTACGACCTGTCAGGCAGGGTTGCATCGCCTGATCCGGCTGACGCGACCGTTACCATGCGCGTAATGACGATTATGTGGGCCGACGAGTACTAGGAGGCGCCGACATGACCAAGATACTCAACGTCAATGATCTCTGCGACGCGATCGTGGGCTCCACACTCGATGTCTCCAGACAACGCGCCCTGATCGATGATCTGGAAACGACCGTAGCGCGTGTCGCCAAGACTCTGGCCGATCATTACGGGGTCATCGCTGAACGCGCCGAATACGAAGCCGGCTTCGGTGGCCTCTGCGTGAATTTCCGCCCGGCTTACGATGGCCAGGAATGCCCGGACGTCATCGATCACGGCGACGAAGGTGGCGACTGGCCGTGAGGTAAATAAAAGCCCCGCTTCGCACGCGGGGCTTTCGCGCTTGGCTTCTGCCAAGCAACATCTTTTCCCCGATCACGCACGTCCGAGGCTTTGGAATCATAACGCGGTCCCAGCGAGAGTATCAAGGAAAATGAAACGCTTCGCTTCCGGCCGCTTGGCGCGGCCGTTGCGGCGCGTTTCGTCCTTGCTGATTAATCCAAAGAAAGCAGAACCCATGTCCTCGCACACATGGTCCATGACCCTGACCGTTCGCACAGGTCGCTCCACCGTAACCAGTATGCGCGATTATCTCCGTCAGCGCGGGATAGTCGTTCCCATGCGCGACCGAGATGTGATCGCAAAGTATCTCCACCGCATTGTCGAGAACGGCAATGCCCGTACCGGCATAGAAGCTCCGGCGGCTATCACCCGGCCTACCTGGGTGAACAGCGCTGCCAGAGAAGGCCTTGAAGGGAACGCATCTCGAAGCAACGCAATCCACACCGAGCAACCGAGCCGCCTCGCGCTCGCGGTCGAGGGCTTCGCGGGCCTTATGATGCTCGCTTGCATCGCTCTGGCCACCGCTCGTGCCTTCACCCATACGCCGCCGTCCGTTCCGTGGTACACTACCGGGCATGCAACGCCCGTTTCCGCCTCCCAGCGTGTGCCTGACTAGGGCGTCTGTTGAGATGTTGCATATAGTATCAAGGAAAGGAGCCGCGCTTCGCTGCGCGCGGCCGCGCGTGGCGCGGCCGTGCTCACTCGCTTGGCTTCCTTTTTGATTACCAGCCACTCGACAAATCCAGATCGGGCGGCACATGGGACTGCAGCCGGATGCAATCACCCCGGCCATCGTCCAACAGGAACCGGCCGGTGCGCAGGTTGCGGGGGTCGATCGGCAGGTCATCGGTGTAATCGAGCACCGCGTCGATCGCTTGCCGGGTCTTGAGCCGAAAGCAACATCGGAAGCCCATGTTGGCCTTGAGGTTGCTGTCGATGGCATCGGAGGTCGGCTTCTGGAGCGCGCAGATCAGCACCACGCCAAGCGACCTCGCCGTGAGGACGATTTGTCTAAGGCTATTGGCGAGCCGGACCGCTAATGCCTTTTGTCCGGTCGCTTTTGCCTCGGCGATGTGCGCATTAATCATTGCGTGCTCGTCGATCACGACAAATACGCGCGGCCCTGACCACATTCTACGCCTTTGGGTGGCAAGTTGTGCCTTCCGAGCCTCCAAAAGCTCTATAATGCCGTCCAGCGCAGCCGCAACGCTCTCGATTTCGGTATAGACCCGCGCTTTGGGATGATCGTCATACAGCGCGAACTCGATGCGCTTCATGTCGATGAGGACGACTTGGTCGACATCGGGCGAGCGCAGAAGTTGAACAATCAACGAATGCAGAAAGACGGTTTTGCCGCTGCCGGGCACGCCGCCAACCAGCATGTGCTGGATCTTGTCGACGGGGATGACCACATCATCGCAGTCTTCGATCGGCGTACCGAATGTGATGCCGTGGGCGCCAGCGGTATCATCCAGATAGATGACGCCTGACCGGCGCTGCTTGCGCGCTTCATTGTTCGCCTGCTCTTGGGCAAACTCGATATCGCGCTTTGCCATCGCGAGCGCAAGCTGGGCATCTGCCTCGGCACGCTCGACCGCCTTGTTGGCTTCCGCGACGGCCTTCTGCGCTTGGTCTTTGGCCCGCTCCAGTTGCTGGCGCTGCAACTCGGTTGGCCAGCAACCGGCTCCAAGAGCGGAAAGAACCTCCGGCGCTGGTTTCATCCTCGCGAGCCAGTCTGCTAGCTGAGCTTGTCGGCCGGCGGCGATCTCGGTAACGACCCGTCGACTATCGGCCTCCACCGCGTCGCGAAATGACGCCGAGAATCTCTCAAGCTCGTGAGCCGCCCAGTAGCGTGCCATCGCATCCCGGATGGGTTTATTGAACCTCGCCCATGCGAGCTTTCGAGCGGTGGTGATAATCTCTATACGTTCCTGTTCTGACTCGTATCCCGTGCTGCCGTCGTTGACGCCAACGACCGGCATGGTGCCCCCGAGCGGCAGGTAGCAGCGAAACTCTATCGGTTCTCGCGATCCGTTTTCCGGCCAGTTGAACCACGCCTGGAAGGAAACCGCTTCAGGTTGAGGCTGCGTGTCCTGATCCCAAATGGCCGCGATTGGAAAGTCTGCACCGACCGCCGGTGGCGGTGGTACGGGATCAGTTCGCGTGGGCAGACTCTTGCCGGCTTCCATTGCCTGTCGCTGCCAGCTCAAGATCGCGGCGCGTGTCTGGTGCTGATAATGGCGGAGGGCGTACTGCTGAGCCTCGGAAAGGACGCGTTTCATTGACGTCTGGTTCGTGATGAGTCCACCACCGCCAGTCAGAAGCAATGCGCCACGCGTCTTAAACGCCGGAAGGCAGTAGAAAAATTCCAGCGTGTTGTAGCCAGTGTAACCAGGCAGCTTGAACCGGGCACTGAAGGGGTAGGTACCCCAAGGGTGTGGAGCATCCCCGCCCTCTGACCAATAGCTGTGCGGGAGCAAAGGATGCTTGCCGGCATCCGTCATTGGACTGATACCGGCAAGCAAATCGTGGAGTGCTTTGAACACGCTCAGCGCCGCCAATTATCAAACAGTTCGATCCAGCGCGGCGTGGGCTTGATGTCGCTGTCGTAATGCGGTGCCGTGCCGAGTGGTTGAGGCCCCAGGACGTTCAGCTCCGTATCGGTCAGCTTCATCCGGGCGCCGGGCTCGTACTCCACATACTGTTCGGCGGTTTCGACCAGGCCGCGGTGCAGGAGCCGGTAAAGCCACGGCGCCCGATCCTGGAAGTTGGTCGCCTTCGGCTCGAAAATCTCGCCGATCTCCTCAAGCTGGAAGATCGTCCGGCGCACCAATCGTCCCACCTTCATCTTCGGTGCGGGCGGCGGTTCGCCCTTTGCCTTGTAGTAGGACAGCACGCACTCGTGGTCGAACAGCCCCTTGTCTTTCAGACGGTCGCCAATGGGATGTTCGTTGTGTGCGTTCGCGCGATGGACATCGCGCATGAAGTCGCGCCGCGAAATCTCGCCGCTGCCGACCTTCGCAAGGTAGTCGCCGTATTCGCTCATCGTTGAAGGCTCCTGTTTTCGGGGCGACCGGGCGTCATCGCCCGGCCGTTGGTTCGGAGAAGCAGGGCCGCGCGGAAGTACGCGGCCCCGTAACGGTCAGGTAGAGCAGGTGGGGCAGCCTCGGCCCTGGATCGCCACGAGGTCCGCAAGGCACTGGCGTCGCCAGGTCTCGCGGTTTGCCACGTCGGCAAAGGGCTGAAGCAGCACCCGCTGCCCGATCGGTCGGCCTGTCGCCTCGTAGAAGGCACAGACCTGGCCGGGATCGATCGCCAACCAGTCGATCGCATCAAAGCGGGCAGCGAGGTCGTTCGCATCGGTCACCGTCAGGCAATTTTGGCTGCGGTGGGCGCAGGCACGGGCCGCTCAACGCGCGGCTCGCTCTTACCGGTCTCGACCTTGAGGTCGCGGACCGCGCGAAAGAACACCGAACCCTCGAACACCGAGTAGTCGACTTCGAGCTCGACAGCCGTGCCTTCCTTGTAGCTCTCGGGCTTCGCGCCTTCGGGCAGCCGGACGTTGAGGAGGCCGATACCCTTCTGGCCTCTCTTCACAAGCTGGACCGTATAACCAAGGATTTGACCGCGCTCGTTGCGGGACTCCTTGAGGTACTCCACGTCACCAGCGATGATGACTCTCGTGTTCATTTTCACTTCGCTCATTGCAGTCTCCTATTCAGGGATATGTCTCTCGAAAGTTCGGTTGCTGTTTCTCGGTAGCTTGCGGTCACGGTCCCATGGCGAAACCTCCTTCGTTTGCGGGTCGCTCGAAGGAGCGGCCAACGAAAAAGAAGTCGCCTCGGCCGCGCACTTCGCGCCAGGCATAGAGATCGGAGCAGATGAATTCGCCGAGTTCGGCTTCGTGGGCCCTGGTCTCGGCATCCGGATCGTCGGTGAAATCCAGGTCGAGGTTGCCCTTGAGGTTGCCCGAGGTTTCGACCAGGCGGCGGTCCTTCAGCGCCTGGATGATCGCGCGCAACGGCACGTTGGTCAGCCAGCGCAGGCCTTTGCCATCGTTGGGGTCGAACAGCTCGCGGGTGGTGGCACCGACGATGGCGGGTCTGCCACCGGTCTTGGTGTAAAAGATCGCGCCCGGCTTGAAGCAGTACTTGAGGGCTTCCTGCAGTGATTTGCGACCTGTGACGGTCAGAGGCGCAAAACCCCCACGCATCTTCTCGATACGGACCATCGGGTCGTAGTCGGCGCGAAGGCTTGCCTTCCAGGCCGCGCGCAGCTTTTCGAAAGAGAGATACTCCTTGCTGCCGGGCTTGAAGTAATCGGGGCCGACGATGAAGATGCAGTGCAGATGGACCATGAACAGGCCCGTCTGCGGGTTGCGGCTGATTTCGAGCGAGCGCAGCCAGGCAAGGAAAGCCCGCTTAATCGCGACGCGACGCGTAAACTTCGAGAACGCCTTGAAGATTTGATCGACGGCGACCCAAAGATCGTAGGCCGCGACGGCCTTGGTGGTCAGCGTGGCCATCAATGGTCGGGAGCCGGGATTTCTTCTGATGTAGCGCTCGATCGCGCCGCCTTTTTCCTCGACCAGCTTGGCGGCCCGGCGGCGTTGAGCCGTGGGACAGACCAGGTGGTTGCACTCGGTCATGGCGCGGAAGACGGTACCGCGCTCGTAACGGTCAACGATCACATAGCAGCCGCATCGGCGCATGGCCTGAGCGGCGTCGACCTCGCCGATATCTTCGAGGGCGTCGGCGAGCGGGCCGACCTTGATGCATTGAAATTGACTCAGCCGCTTGTTGCCAAGCCGTTTGCCGTAGTTGTCGAATTCGCACAGTCTGGGGGTCTGCCAATTCCATTCATGCTCCCAGGCCGCTTCGTGCGCAGGCTCATCGAGGCATCGCTCGATGGGCGGCGTGAATTGGGCATCGAGCTGGGCTGGGTCCAGATGAGGCATCTGCGGACTCGCAGCTGCTCAGCGGTCTACAAGGCTCACGCGTCGATCCTTCCAGTCCTCAACAATAACGGGAAAGGTCTTGTGCAGGATCAGCTGGCCATTCGACAGCATATAACGCCAGGCATAGCGCTCGAACTTGCCTGTCTCGGGGTTACGGCAGACAGCCTGGTAGTAGGCGACGGTGTTGCCGTTGGCCCAATGGTCCGTTCGCTGAAACTTGGCCTCCCGCAGGCCGGCCGACAGCTCATGGAGAGGCCGAAATTCTTTCAGCGAGGCCTCGTCGAATGGGTTGCTCGCCGTGTCCGGGGCAAGGACGGCTGGAAAATCACGAACTTCATTTAGAATTTCGAGAGCCAGGCAATGAAGTTTAACAACAGCAAAGGCTTTCATGGAGAGGCTCCGCATCATCCTTCGACTTGGGCAGGAGCGCCCGCCGTCTGGGTTGACTTGGACCCTAGGTACCAACCACTATCCTGTTAGCTTAGAATCTCTTGCTAGGTTATAACTGTTTGTAATTACTAACATTTACCCCGAAATTCATGACCCTAAAGAAAAAACGCCCAGTCAAAAGAGGACCAAAGCCCAAGGGCAAAGCTAGGATGCCTAGCCAGATGAAGCCTGACGGCGCCGAGTCTCTCTTCTTCTCGGCCAACAAGGAAGATCGCGAGCTTCTGAAATCTGCTGCTCAGGCTGGCGAAGGTCGGACAGCACGGATCAGAAGAGGTTTGCGTACACTCGAACTGGCCGACACTCTTGCAGAACATCAAGCCAAGTTGATGTCGGCAATAGCGTGGTCTTCTACGACAACGCCACCTACGAATACTGGCGTCAGACGAAAACTTTATATGCTTGATGACGTTATTGAGATCATTACCCTTGTTCGCATGAAAGAACTCTGGCTCCGGAAAGCGAATCTTCATTTCCTACAAAAAAGTCAGGATTTCAGAGCCATTCTAAAGGTCGCGACTGCGGCCATACGTTCTGACCCAAAGGCTTTGAGCAGCGCCCAGAATTTTATCGAACTGGCCGAGGATCTATTCGACAAACTTTCCGATGCATTTGCGACGGGAGCCAATATGAATTTCTTTACGATTGGACAGGCATTGGGCGACTATCGCGATATAATCTCACTGTATGCAGTCTTTGACCGCATTCTTGAGCGTCCAGCTCGAGAGCTACCGCTTGTAGTACAGAAGGCCATGCCAGATTCCTTTCTATTGCCGCCGAAAAAATAGCCTTGCTAAGTAGCAAGGCTGAATTTTTGTATTACGGTTCCGACTCGAAATGCCGCAAAGATGGTGAGTGAACTCGCGCCTTTCTCTCTTCAGAGAATTCAAGGGTATGGTGCTGGCTCGCTAATGTAGCCTTGATGGTGCCAATGATTGCTTCGCAGCAGGCGATTTCAAGCGCCAGCGTCACTTGCTCGCTCGAAGGGGGGGCGTCGTTGGTGACCGAATCGCGTAAACGAAAGAGCCGCCGATGTGCAATTCCTGCAATCGACAGATAATCAGCCAATTCGCGCATGGGAAATCTCTCTGATGGCCCTCCGTCACGCCGGAAGGCGTGAACGGTGGCCGTACCTCAGAGGAGGAAACGGAATGCGTGATGCGTTCAGTATGGGACAAACGTCGCTTAGTGCAAGCGGAGCTTATCTTATTTCTGTAAATACCCATTACGCTTCAATGAGATAACAAGGGGCGACAGTCTGTGGGGGCGACTGTTGCGGGTCCCCGCAACCAAGACAAGGCCCGGCATCCCCTCAAGGGATTTGCCGGGCTTTTTCTTTTCCGCCGTGATCGTTTATCAAAGACGTCAGACCACTCGTCCTTCGATAGTCCCTCAAAGGAAGCAGTGTCGCGATGTTCATGCGGTCAGTCATTTTCAGCACGTTCGCAATCGCGTTTCTCGGCATGGGTCCCGCATCGGCGGTGGATCCGGGCAAGCTGGAGCCGCCGCGCCTGCTGGAGCAACGGGAGTCGCTCTACAACAACATCTTCGTCTACCAGCGGTCGCCCTATGTGATCCTGACGTTCGGGCACAACAAGCAGATCTACACCGAGAGCGTGTTCAACCCCGCCGACGACCGCGATCTGCTGGTGCCCTATACCCAGCTCATGACCGCGGGGCTGATGTATACTGCGAACGTGAAGTCGATCCTCGAGATCGGCACCGGCGGCGGGCGCACCGCCTGGTATCTGCATCGCTTCCTGCCCGATGTCCGCGTGACATCGGTCGAGCTCGATCCCGCCGTCGTCGAGCTGTCGCGGAAATATTTCGGGCTCAAGGATGAGCCGAATTTCGTCGTCGAGGCCAAGGACGGCCGGCTGTTCCTGGCGCAGTCGAAGGATCGCTACGACATCATCATGATCGACGCCTATCGCGGGCCCTTCGTGCCGTTCCATTTGCTGACGAAGGAGTTCTACCAGATCGTCAGGGAGCATCTCGCCGAGGGCGGCGTCGTGGTGCAGAACGTCGCGTCCGACACCATGCTGTTCGACGCCGCGATGAAGACGATCGGATCGGTGTTTCCGCAGCTCGAGTTCTACAAGTCGGAAGAGAATTTCGTCACCGTCGCCTATGACGGCCCGGCCCGGAAGGGGGAAGACCTCGCGGCAGCCGCAGCCGGGCGCGACAAGGCGCACGGCCTGCGCTATCCGCTCGCCGGCATGCTGGCGCTGCGCAAGCCCGTCGATCTCAACGACACACAGATGATCAGCCCGAAGGCCACCGTGCTGACCGACGATTTCGCGCCGGTCGAGGCCCTGAAGAACATCGAGCGCCACAACAGGAAGCTGCCTTGACGCAGCCTCGCTCGCTCGCGCCCATCGTCTATGTCATTGCGTTCGTCTCCGGCGCAGTCCTGATGGGCTTCGAGATGCTGGGCAGCCGCTATCTGTTTCCCTATTTCGGCGGCGGCATCGGCACCTGGGCCAGCCTGATCTCGACCGTGCTCTGCGCGCTCGCCATCGGCTATTTCGCCGGCAGCGCCATCGTCGACCGCTATCCGTCGCCGCGCGCCATCGGTGCCGCCATCCTGGTCGCCGCACTCTGGCTCGCGCTGGTGCCGGCGACCGCCGATGCGATCATGCAGGGCATCCTGGACCATATCGGCGTCGGTCCCGCCGCGACGCTCGCGGCGTCGACCGCGCTGCTGCTGGTGCCGCTGTCGCTGCTCGGCACGTTCTCGCCGATTGCCGTCAGCCTGCTGACACGATCGGCCCAGGAGGCCGGCCGCGTCGCGGGGCGCGTCTACGGCGTCTCCACCATCGGCAATGTCGCCGGCACGCTGCTGACGACGTTCATCCTGATTCCCTCGATCGGCTCGCGGAACATCACGTATATTTTTGCGGCGATGCTTGCGGCCTGCGCTGCGTTGCTGTTCATGGCACCAGCACGGCAGCCACCCGAGTCCTGAACGATGTCACCAAATTTCCGATCCCGGTTCCTCGCCGTCGCCGCGCTGCTGATTTTTCCGGCGGGGTTGCTTTTTGCCCAGGACAAGGCCGGGCAGAAGGCCGATCAGGTCAAGGTCGACGTCAAAACTGACGCCAAAACTGACGTCAAAACTGACGTTAAAACTGACTCTTGGGACGGCAACCGTGCGCTCGCCACCGTCGTGGACCTCGTCAAATTCACGCCGCGTGCGATGGAGACGCCCGGACACCAGAAAGCGATCGACTACATCGTCTCCGAGCTGAAGAAGACGAAATTCGACGCCGTCACGCAGCAGCGCTGGATCGCGCGCGAGGCCGGCCGCACCATGGCGATGACCAACATCATCGCCCGCTTCAACCCCGCCAATCCGCGCCGCGTCATCGTGGCCACGCATTACGACAGCATCATCAAGGCCTATCGCGATGCGAAGACTCCGGACGCACCGATGCCGGGCGCCAACAATTCCGGCTCCGGCGTCGCCGTCTTGCTGGAGACCGCGCGCGTGCTGTCGGAATTGCCCGAGGCGCCGCCGGTCGGGATCGACATGATCTTCTTCGACGGCGAGGAGGGCCCGCTCTCGCTGGGCGCGGGCGATCCGAACTTCCACTCGATCGGCTCGCCTTACTTCACCGAGCGCCTTGCCGAATTCTACCCGAATGCAAAACCTGAGAAGATGCTCGACTTCGACATGGTCTGCGACCGCGATCTGCACCTGAAGGCCGAGCAGTCCGGGCTCCGCTCGGCGCCGTTGGAGGTGAAGAAATTCTGGGACATCGGCATGGAGGTCGCGCCGCACGCCTTCGAACGGCAGCCGGCGCCCTACGCGATCCAGGACGACCACACCGCGTTTCACCTCGCGGGCATTCCAAGCTTCGTCGTGATCGATTTCGAATATGAGCCGTTCTACAACACCACCGAGGACACGCCCGACAAGTGCTCGGCGCAAAGCCTGGAAGCGGTGGGGCGCACGCTGGTGAAATATCTGTATCTGCCGTGAAGCGACCGGGCGGACTGCGCCCGGCGTCAGTCCGGATAGCTCAGGATCATCTTGAGCAGTTTTGGAAACCGCGCATTGATGTCGTCCTCGCGCAGCACATTACGGTGCTGCACGCCTTGCTTCGACGTCCGGATCAGGCCGGCCTCCCGCAGGATCCGGAAATGGTTCGACAGCGTCGACTTCGCCATCTCGGGGCAGGGCGCCGCCTCGGTGCACGACATGCAATCGTTCTGCGCGGCGAGGCTCTTGACGATGCGCAGCCGCATGGGATCCGCGAGCGCTCCAAGCACTCCGGCCAGCGTGATCTCGTCCCGCGGCGGGTGAACGAACTGCACCATGCCCAAAATATAGCCCGTCTCTTGAACTCTTTCAATAGTTCATTAGTATTGAACTATTGAATATCGGCGTCCTGCCGGTTCGTGGAGTTAAGCGATGACGAAAAGACTCGAAGGAAAAGTTGCGCTCGTGACCGGCGCATCCAAAGGCATCGGTGCGGAGATTTCCAGCCGGCTCGCAGCCGAAGGGGCGGCGGTCGCCGTCAACTACAGCAGCAGCAAGGAGGCCGCCGACCGCGTCGTCGCCGCCATCGTCGCCAGGGGCGGCAAGGCCGTCGCCGTCCATGGCAATCTGGCCGATCCCAAGAACGCGAAGAGCGTGGTCGCGGAGACCGTCAAGGCGTTCGGTCCGATCGACATCCTCGTCAACAATGCCGGCGTCTACGACTTCGCACCGCTCGAGGACATCACGCCCGAGCATTTCCACCGGCATTTCGACCTCAACGTGCTCGGCCTGCTCCTGGTCTCGGGGGAAGCGGTGCGGCACTTCAACGCCAGGGGCGGCAGCATCATCAACATCTCCTCGGGCGTATCGACCATCGCGCCGGCCAACACCGCCGTCTACACCGCGACGAAGGCATCGGTGGACGCGATCTCCTCAGTGCTGTCGAAGGAGCTGGCGCCGCGCAAGATCCGCGTCAACGCCGTCAACCCCGGCATGATCGCCACCGAGGGCGTGGTCTCAGCTGGCCTGCACGAAGGCGACATGCGCAACTGGATCGAATCCACCACCCCGCTCGGCCGCATCGGCAAGGTCGAGGAGATCGCCGCCGCAGTGGCCTTCTTCGCTTCGGACGAGGCGTCCTACGTCACGGGCGAGACGCTGCACGTGACGGGCGGCCTGCGCTGACGGGGCGGGGCCTTTGGCGGGCCGACGGCGCTGAAGGCCGTCGGCCTGGCACGGTCGGTCGTTGCATTTTCGCAACCATCGTCTTGGCCCGCGGATAACAAGGGAAAACTCTATCGAGCTCTCCGGAAGCGGGCGCATGTTGTGCGGATACTTCGTGAGGAGGGCCGCTCTCCGCAAAACTCGCTAATAGCCTTTCCGTCGGCCCCAACCATACTTCACGCCGCATCCCTGAACACCAGCCCTTTCGGCTGAAACTTGATTGTCTTGCCGCCCTCGACGAACTCCGCAAAATTCCTTGGCGTCGCCGAGTGGACGCCGTTGGTCCGGAAATCGTCGACCTCATAACAGGTGTCGGCGGACCGTCCGGCGCGATGGTCACCACGACCTTGCTGGTGTCGGCATCGGACCGCCCTTCCGGCCAGAACTGCTTGACCTCGATGGTGCCTTCGGCCTCCAGCAGTCCAACCGGCATCGGCCGCTCCTGTCAAACGAGCGCGTTGATCGCCTCAACAGGCGATTCTTACGCGGCGGGAGCGATCATCGTCGTGCGACAGGCCCAGGAGAAGGGACAGGCGCGGCACGGGCACGGCCGCTGGGACAGCAGCCGACAAGAAACGATACGCCGCGCAGCTGTAGCGCGCGGGGCGGTATTGAATTTCATGAACGAAGCAGAGGTTTTTGAAGATCACGATCTGTGCGGGCAGACCATCGTCAGATTGAGTAGCGTCGGCTTGTCCGAGCCCTTCTTGTACTCCCACTCCAGCCGGATCTCATGCCGGTGGGCGTAGGCATCGCTTGCCGCGTGGGTGATGATGTTGGTCTTCATCGGGATCGGCGGCTCCGAGTTGAAGCATTTCCGGACGCAGGCATCGAGCAGATCGCATCGCGTCAGGGGGATGACGCCGGGCTCGTCCTTGGACAATGGGACCGTGTTCGGCTGGGTGCTGAGGTCGACGCGGGCCCGGCCCTTTTCCTTGTGCCAGTACTTGGCGCTGCCCTGCGGCCAGGTCGATGCCGGGTTCAAAATCAGGTGGTACTGGCCGTATTCCAAAGTCGGCAGGTCGATGTCTTCGGATGCCTTGAGCTTTGCCACGCTCTTTTTCATGTTTGCCAGCGGATAGTAATTGCTGTTCATCAAGTCCCGAAATGCCTTGCCGCTATATACCAGTCCGGCCATCGCCTCTTTCCTCGGTATGTCTGTTTGTCAAAACCCGTAGCGGCCGGCCGCAAATACGCTTCATGCTGCGGTCGATCACGCGATCTGTTGTGCGCAGTGACGCTACCACTCAAGACTGCACTTCGTCCAGAGAGCCACCATCCTGTAACGTCGCGTATGTCGCAAGCCCGATTGCCATGCATCCCCTCTTCGGTAATGTAATGCGAAGCGCTTCGCGGGCGTTGGGGGGCTGCCACGGCAGTCATTGGAAGAACAGGAATGCATTGCTTCGCGTGTCAGTCGGCGATTGGTCCGGGCGACAGCTGGTGCTCCAAATGCGGGGCAGCGGTTCGCCAACGCGTTGATCCCGACAGCGAACGGCGGTTTGTGACGATTCTGCGCGCTGACGTCGTCGATTCCACAGGTCTTGTTGCCGAGCTGGAGCCGGAGGAGGCGGTGCTGCGCCTCGAGCCGGCTCTTGCGGCCATGAGAGGCGCGGTGCGCCAGTTCGGCGGCATCGTCAGTAAGGAGCTGGGTGATGGGTTGGCTGCGGTATTCGGGGCCCCGATCGCCGATGACAACCATGCGCCGCTGGCCTGCCACGCGGCCATCGAGCTTGTCCGCCGGGTTGGCAGTCTCGGCGATCCCGGACTTCAGGTCCGGGTCGGCCTCCACTCGGGTCATGTGGTGGCCTACATGGTCGCCAGCGAGTTTTCCAAGGTCTACGAGATCGGCGGCGCAGCGCAGCACTTGGCGGCGCGGCTGGAGGCCGCGGCCGAGGCGAACCAGATCTACGTGTCCGAAGCGTGCCAGGAGCTTGCGGACGGGCACGTCCGCTTCGAGTTTCTGGGCCGCAGGGCCCTTCGTGGCTTCAGCGAGCCCCAGCCTTTGTACCGGGTCATGGGCGCCAGCGATCTTTCGAGCTGGCGGGTGCGGCGTGCGCGTAGCGTTTCCCGATTCGTCGATCGCACGACGGAGCGGGCTCTGTTGTGGCGTGCTGCGGAAAAGGTCGCTGTCGGCCGGCAGACGGTGCTCCTGATGGGGGATGCCGGCATTGGCAAGTCGCGGCTTGCGCATGAGTTCGCGCAGGACCTTCGAGCCGGCGGCTGGCGGCTTATCGATGCCGAGTGCAGCCCGAATCTGCAAGGCGCTCCGTACAGCACCCTCAAACGCCTGTTGCAGTCGGTGCTCGATGTCGCGGCGAGAGATCAGACCAAGCCAAACGATCCCAGAGTCGGGTTGCCGGCGGTGCAGCAGCTGGCCGTTGATGCGGTCCTCGACCTTCCGGTTTCCGATCCGCGATGGGACGAATTGGAGCCTCATGCGCGTGGTCGCGCGATCTCAGATGCGAGCTGCGCGATCGCCGAGAGTGTCGCCAGTGGTCAGCGCACGATCCTTCTGATCGAGGATCTGCACTGGATCGATCGGGTCAGCGATACGGTTGTTGCCAACCTCTCGGCATTGCAATGTCCCAATTTGCTGGTGCTGCTGACGGCGCGGCCCAATGGAATGCCGGTATGGATCGCGCGCTGTCGTGCGGAAATTGTGGCAATGCGGCCTCTAGACGATGAATCGGGTCTGGCGATGCTCGCGGACATGCTCGGGACTGCCACGACCAACGCGGAGCTGAAGAACCGGATCATCTCTCATACGGCCAACGTTCCACTATTTATCGAGGAAGTCTGTCGCAGCCTGAAGGACAGCGGCATGCTTCTTGGTCAGTGGGGCGACCTGTCCCTCGTGCGTCCTGTCGACGAACTCGGTATTCCCAGCAGCATTCAAGGCGTGATCGCGGCCCGGCTGGATCGCGTGTCGCGACAGGAGCGGTCACTTCTCCAGATCGCCGCGGCGCTTGGTCCTCGGGCGGACCAAGCCATGCTGCGGAAAGTCGCGGCCTTGCCCGAAGACGTCCTGCAGGATTGCCTCACCGCACTTGACCGGGCTGAGCTGCTCGTCCGCATCGACAGCGAGTTGGAGGACTCACTCGAGTTTCGGCACGAGATGGTCAGGCAGGTGACCTACGATTCGATGGTCGAAAAATTACGCGAAAGCATCCATGCCAACATACTGGCAGCTATCGAGGAGGATGAGGTATCGACCGACGCGCCGGACACCCTCTGCTATCACGCGACGAGGGCGAAGAACTGGCAGAAAGCGTTTCATCATGGCAGGAGCGCTGCGCGAAGGTGTCTTGCGCGCTCGGCTTATGCCAACGCTGTCGACTATTTCGAGATTGCGATGGGGGCTCTCGACAAGACACTGGTGACGCACGCGCGCGAGTCCGACGCAATTGACCTCCGAATGGAGGCGCGTTTGGCCTTTGCCGGATCGGGACGCGTCGCCGAAGCCCTGGATTTAGGAAGAGAGGCCGAACGGCGAGCCGATGCGATCAACGATGTCGGGCGGAAGGTCGCTGCCATGACCATGAGAGCCGGCGCGCAGAACTTCTATGGGACGCCCGTCGAAGCTGTCGCGGTCGGTGAGGACGTCGTTCGTCTGGCGGAAAGCTCGGGCAATCCCGGCTGGCGCAATCTCGCACAATACGGCCTCGGTCAGGCCTATTTTCTGTCCGGTCGTTACCATGATGCCAAGAAGATGCTGGCCTCGGCCTGCGTTCATCTTGCGAGCTCAGCGGCGAGTGCGCCGATCGGGACGACGCCCCGATCCCTGCTCCTGCTCTGCTGCATGATGAACAGCATCACCCACACCGTCATGGGCGAGCTTGATCTTGCCGAGCAGCTCCAGCGGCAGGCCGCAGCGATCGCCGAGGAGACGGGCCGCCCCTACGACCGCGTCGCCGCCGCCTATAGCGGCGGG
>NZ_AKIY01000005.1 GCF_000282615.1 Bradyrhizobium sp. YR681
TCATCCTTGTAAGTCAGATCGTGCCGGATCGGCTAAAGTGGCCGGTGCGGTAACGGACGGGAGACCGCTTCATCCAAGGGCTCCGAAGCCCGTGCCTCAGCGCGGCGCCCCGTCCGTTGTTCCATCGAACCCGAACAGTCGCGAGGGCCGCCTGGCGAGCCCGGTTGCGCAAGGAGGGGTGCAGATGGACGCGATCTATGTTGGCATTGATGTATCGAAGGACCGTCTGGACGTGCATGTGCGTCCAAATGGGGAAGCCTTTGCCGTCGCGCGCGACGGCAAAGGCTTGGAAGAGCTCGTTACGCGTCTTGCAGCTTGCTCGCCGACGCTGATTGCGGTGGAGGCGACAGGTGGCTTCGAGACGATCGTTGCTGCCGCGCTGGCCGGCGCCCAGTTGCCGCTGGTGGTGGTCAATCCGGCGCAGATCCGACACTTCGCCCAAGCCGTTGGCCAGCGTGCCAAGACCGATCCGATTGATGCGGCGGTTATCGCACGGTTCGTCGAGGCCGTAAGACCAACGCCGCGCGCCCTGCCGGATCAGGAGGCCCGGTTGCTGGCCGAGCTGGTCAGCCGCCGGCGGCAGATCATCGAGATGATCGTTGCTGAACGCCAGCGCGAGAAGCGCGTCGAGAATGTCCGCGTCCGCAAGAGCCTTGCCCGCCACATCAAGGCCCTCGAGAAGGAGCTGCCGGAGATCGACAACGACATCGACACCCTGGTGCGTGGATCGCCGGTCTGGCGCGCCAAGGAGGAACTGATGATTAGCTTTCCCGGGGTAAGTAATACACTCGCGCGCACGTTCCTGGCGGAGGTGCCCGAACTCGGCACCCTCAATCGTCGCCAGATTGCAAGCCTTGCCGGCCTTGCTCCGTTCACCCGCCAGTCCGGCCGCTGGAAGGGCAAAAGCATGATCGGCGGCGGAAGAGCCGCGCTACGCGCCGGGCTCTACATGGCAGCCCTCTCTGCCAGCCAGCATCATCCGCAGCTCAAAGCGTTCTATCGACGCCTGCTGGCCGCCGGAAAGCCCAAGATGGTCGCCCTCATCGCCGTCGCGCGCAAAGTCCTCACCATTCTCAACGCCATGATCAGGGACCAAAAACAATGGCAACCCGCTTGACGAAGAACACAGTCGCTGAGG
>NZ_AKIY01000006.1 GCF_000282615.1 Bradyrhizobium sp. YR681
GCTCGGCTTGTCCGAGCCGCTGACGGCAACATCGGTATGGACGATCTTCGACGCGGCCTTGAGCTGGGGATGGCGATCAAGCTCGGGCTCGATCCTGGCACGGTCGCCGACCAGCAGAAACTTGGTGTCGCGATGCCTCTGAAGCGAGATGGCGGCGCCCGGGATGACCACGGCGGCGCCGGAGTCGCCTCCCATGGCGTCAAGCGCGATGCGAACCTTGCTTGGCATAAAGTCCTGGAAACCTGGTCTGGTGCGGTCTTGAACGTGCGGGGCCGCAGAATGGGCTCGCCATGGACATGGCGGCTGGCCGAGCGCCACGCCGCGCCCTGACCGGGGCGCGACAATAGCGTTTTGTTATCCCGAAACAACCTCTTGCCCCCAGCCTTTTGAATGCGGGGCGATCCGGGGATGCGCGAGAGATTCTAAAAGAAACGTATGGAAATCAGATGGATAAGCCGCTCTTTCAAACCCGTCCCGCAAAAGCCTTGCGCCCCGTAGCAAAGCGGGTCCTGCGGGGAATGCCCAGCTATTTGCCTTTCTTCCCGTCCTGAAGCGCCTTCAGCGCCGCGAACGGATGGTCCTCCGGATCGGGGGCGATGACCTCGGCCTCGAACACGGCCCCCGCCTTACGGGGATAGGGATCAACCGCCAGGAACAGCGCATCGGTGGCGATGCGACCGAGGTCGATGATACCATTGACGATCGGCTCCGGCGGATCGATCACCTCCGGCGGCTCCGCGTCGTCCTGTCCCTCCTCGATCAGGTCGGCCATCTTCCGAACCTCGGCTTCGGGAGCAAAAACCAGATCAACCGCCTCGTCGATCTCGCTCTCGATCGGGTCGAGGGTGACGACGCAGGTCTGGCCGATCCGGGCGCGGACGCGGCCCGTGACCTGGACCCGGCCGCCGCTTTTCGGCACGATTTCGAGGTCGGCCTGGGCGGAGAGGACCTCCCGCAAGCCGCCGACCTCGGCCATGGCCTCCCGCTCGGCGGCCGACGCCTCGAGCTTGCGATGCAGGCCGGTGTCGGGGATCTGCGCGACGATGACGGGGGACCGCCAGGGATCTGGCCTGGATTCGGCATTCGGTCGGCTCATGGCGTGATGTCCTCAGTCAGCACTGGGGGAAATTTGAAGGACGCCAGCAGCAGCGCGGCCTCCTCGGTCCGGCCAAGATCGGCCTCACTGGCCCGGGCGTAGGCTGCAAGCTGCCGCGCATGGTCCATCCCGGCTCCATTCAGGACATTCTTGCAGATCGCGGCCGCCAGCGCCTCGCCGCCGGCCTCGGTCGCTTGGTCATAGGCCTGAACCCGGCCGTAAAACGCCTCGCCGAAGGCCCGCATCCGCTTCGGCACCGTCTGGTCGCCGATGCCCATTTCGCGCAGATTGTCGTCCATATCCTCGCAGAAGCGGTCGAACAGCGCCTGCGACAGCTCCTTTGCGCCTCCGGCGACGCTCTGGACCGTGCGCAGGCGCCGCAGCAGCAGCCAGAGATGCAGCAGCAACAGGTCGAAACGCCCGTTAACCGTGTCGGGCACGCCCAAGTCGCGGTAAAATATGGGTTCTCGCGCCTGCGTCACGATCATGCCATAGATGGCTTCAATGGTGCCGCGCGGGGCTTGCCGGGGTTTCCTGAAGTGATTGAACGGCCAAACCATTGTGGGTTCCGCAAGCGGGCGTGCGCGTGTTGCAATTGCAGCCTCCGCCCGGTACTTCAGCGCCTCGCGCGACGCAAGGGGACGGAATCAGTTCCGCTATGACGATAACGAACCAGACCGGCCGGCGCGCCAACAAGCTGCGCGGCCTTCATGCACGCTGGCGCGGCTTGCGCATGTTCGCCGCAATGGCTGTGGTCGGCGCCGCCCTTGCGGGATGCACCGGCGAGCAGTTCCAGAAGGGCTACATCCTGCCCCCCGGCGCGCTGGAGCAGATTCCGATCGGCGCGAGTCAGGACCAGGTGCTGATCGTGATGGGCACCCCCTCCACGGTCGCGACCCTCGACGGTGAGGTGTTTTATTACATCTCGCAGCGCTCGGAGCGCATGGTCGCCTTCATGAACCAGAAGGTGGTCGATCAGCGCGTCATCGCCGTCTATTTCGACAAGAACCGGCGCGTGCGCCGCCTTGCGAATTACGGCCTCCAGGACGGCAAGATCTTCGACTTCATCAGCCGGACCACGGCGACGTCGGGTCAGGAGATGAGCTACCTCGCGCCGATCTTCAAGCTGCTCAGCTTTAACTGAGTCTTCAGCCTGCGGCGTCGTGCCGCTCTCCGTGCGGCGCATGCCGTCGCGTACGACTTGCCGTTGCGCGCCGGGTTCCCTACGCTCTCTGCAAAACAAGAAGCAGGGAGTGGATTCGTGCCGAAAACTTTGTTGACCCGCCGTCGTGTGCTCACCGGCGCTGCAGGCCTGTCCGCCGCAGCGATCCTGCCGCGGTCGAGCCTCGCTGACTGGAAGCCGACCGAGAACGTCCGCATCGTCGTGCCGGCTGCGGCCGGCGGCTCGACCGACGTCATGGGCCGGCTCCTGGCCGCGCATCTGCAAACTGCCTGGGGCCAGTCGGCCGTCGTGGAAAACCGCTCCGGCGGCGGCGGCACGATCGGCACCGCCGAGGTGGTCCGGGCCAAGCCAGATGGCCACACCATCCTGGTCGGCAATCCCGGGCCGAACGCGATCGCCTACAGCATCTTCAAGAACCTCACCTACAAGCCGGACCAGCTCCAGCCTGTTAGCAACATGATCCGGATCCCGAACATCGTCTCGGCGCATCCGAAGACCGGCATCAAATCGGTCGCCGAGCTGATCGCCTATCTGAAGGCCAATCCGGACAAGCTCAGCTACGCCTCCTCCGGCGTCGGCCAGAGCCCTCACCTCACCGGCGCCTGGTTTCTCCAGCTCACCGGGCTGAAGATGACGCACATCCCGTTCCGCGGCGCCGGCCCCGCGCTGCAGGCTGCGCTCGCCGGCGACATCCAGATCCTGTTCGACAATCTCTATCCGAGCCTGCCGCAGGTGCAGAACGGCACCCTCACCGGCCTCTGCGTCACCACGCCCGAGCGCAGCGACCTCGCGAAGGATCTGCCGACCATGCGCGAGAGCGCGCCGGAGCTGGCAAATTTCGACGTGTCGTCGTGGTTCTCGGTATTCCTGCCGAAGGGTGTGCAGCCGGCGGTGCTCGAAGCGCTCAACCTTCAAGTGAAGGCAATGTTGGAGCGTGACGACATCAAGAAGAACATCGCTGCCATGGGTGCCCGCGCCGACTACGGCACGCCAGAGCAGTTCTCCGCCTTTGTGGACGCCGAGACGAAGAAGTTCGCCGGCATCATCCAGAAGGAAGGATTGCAGATGGATGTGCAATGACGTGGTGAGAACGTCCGGCCCATCAAACAAACCCCGCAGTTTGCGCGGGAGGTTCTTAGGCCGTGCGGCCGCTCAGGATCGCGATCCGCCGAGGCGCAGCGGCGGCGCCCGCACAGCAGACGCCGCGCCAGAACAAGACCCCCGCGCCGCGTCAAGCTGTTTTCCAAAGAGATCACGCTCAAATAAAGAGCTAAGGCGCGATGACGATTCAATCCTTTCGCATCGCGCCTAGGACGACTTGTTGATCTTCTTGACCTTGGCATCGGTGGCCTCGATCGCCAGAGCGAGCTCCAGGATGGCCTTGGATAACAATTCGGCGGCCTCCTTCTGGTCCTGCGACTTGGCGGCGCGGAGTGCATAATTCCGGGCGGATGAGAGCGACATGGATTGATCTCCGTGTTTGTTCGCATGCTGCGAACGAGGTTCTTGCCAAGCAAAACCCCGCGGCTCGCACCGCGGGGTTTGCTTGATCAACTGACCGCTGCTCAGTGCGCCAGGATCGCGAGCAACGGCGCCAAGATTCATCCGGGTGGACCGGAAAAATGCGGTTTTTGGTGCTCATGTCTAGAGAACACCATGTCGTCCGAAATATAGCTTCGCAAGTTAAGTAGCCCAGTAGGCCCTTTCAAACGGATCGGAATATCCAGGTTACTCCCACCAAACTTGAACTCAAGCTGGTCTTGCATATTGGACCAGTCTTTCGGGCTGACGAGCGCGACAGGATCGAAGTCGAGCTGTTCAATTCTCTGGGCTCGAACGAAGCAGCACTGCTTCGCGTGCGGCGTACGAGCATGATTGACGGTCGCCATGATGCCGTAGAGCACATCGTGAGACCTGCCATCGGGGCAAAGGGCATAGTACTCGCCTCCGTGCCCATCATTGAGGAACCCCAAAAGATACAGATGGCCGGCCAATTCGTAGACCGTTCCGCGCACTTCCCTGTCGTCGTGGCTTTCCGCCAACTTCGAATGAAAGACCCGGCGTCCGCCCTTCTCTGATGAATAGATTTGCATCAGGCATGTGATCAGCTCGACGCCGTTGGAGCGCAGGCGAAAACCGACATAGTGACCGAGCGACCGATTGTCGAAACCGGATGCCCGTGTGTTTTGATTTAGATATCGGGAGTTGAAAAGATGCAAATCGTTGTCGTAGCGTCCTGTCTTCAGTCCTTGATCGTGAAGCTCTTCGATCTTTTCCCTGAGCGCGTCGATGCCTGACTTCATCGCGGCCTCAAATAGGTCGTTCATCACGTAATCGTACAGATAGACCCATTTTCCGTACGCCACCGGGACAGGCTGGCGCTTACCTTCGACGTGCTCGGCGCCTAAGCCGATTTGATCTGAGTTCAGGATGTAGCGCAGTGACCCACCGAGCTCCCGCTCCAGGCGAGCCTGAACGATGATGCCGTGCTGCTTCCCGAGGCGGAGAGCTTCGATCAGCAGATTCTTTTCACGACCGGTTAGCTCGAATATTTCAAGCGGCTGAAACGACCGCTCATGCAGTTCGTTCATGGAAAGCCCTCTTGAGGTATGTGATATATCGCATACCAATGGGGTATCAATCACATCAAACTTTGGGTTTCAAACCAGCAATACCTGTGTTCGATCACTAGTACCCTCCCTATACCAGCGAGAGTATTTGTGTTCCATTAACCATAAGTTGAACTTGTTAGTTAGTCGACTAATCAATCGTTTCGGGGCCACAACTATCCAAACAGGAGGGCTTGTCATGAACGCGATATGGAATTGGCTGAAGTCCGTAGGCACCCTGCTAGTCGCACTCACGGTCGTCGGCTTGGCAATTGTCGGCTTGGCGATGAATTCTGGGTTGAGCGCTCTAACCAATTTGGTTGAAGCCGCGTTGCACAAGGACGCCGCAGCCACGGCGAGCATCGTCTCCCTTCTCAACTTGGCACTCACGGCATCGGCCGTATTGTTTCTGTTGCTGAAATACGCGGAAAACCAGCGCTTGCTCGCCAGTTTCGCTGACGCGAGCCAGACCGGCCGCCTTGCCTTCAATGAGTTGAAGAGCACGATCAATCAGCTGATTTCCCATATGAAATTCAGCGGCGGCAAGGTGTTCTTCGACGACGTTCCCGAGATCTGGTCTGCTTTTGCGGGCGACCTGTTCATCGCTCGGAACCCGACCTTCGCGATGGAGGTTCGCTGGACCTATATCGCCGGTACCAAGGGCCAGTGGCGGCTTTCACCGGACCGGGACCGCGTTTTGGTCTGGCGGAAGCGGCTCTCGCAACGGGGCCCCGCGCGCATCGAGATCATTTTTAAGGTTGGAGTTGGGACGTTCTCTTCGAATCGTACCCTGTCGGCTAGCGCCGTCGACAATGTAGTCCGCTTCCTGTTCCTGATGCGGCAGATTCGGCGTGAGGATGCAAACGTCGACCTCGGCAAAATCATCGTATACCTCGTGGCCGTGCAGCGCACCCACCAGAGTGTCTTCATTGGAAAGCGCCCGGGGCCTTTTGGCGATGAAGCGCTCGGCATCACCTACGCTGATAGCCGCGACCCATTGGCGGATCGCGCGGTTGACGGATCGTCGCATGAGGAAGTGACGAAAGACCCTCGCCCCCTCATTGTCACAACTGACGAAGAACTGATCGAACGTTGGACCAGAGGGTGTCAGTCATACCGCGACGCGGCCGACATGATCCTTTCGGTCGATGAACTTGAACTTTTGTATGGGCACTTGGTCCCTACGCATGAAGGGCAGATCATGTCACGGCTCAACCACAGGGATTGGAGACCGGATGTCGGGCGGCTGCGCCATGCCGCCGCAAACTCCGCGAGCATTGGCGAGGTCATCGACACAGGCGACGGTAACTTCTACATCACGAACACTCCGGCTTCGCCTACTTCTGCTCGGATGACGGACGTCGCTTGACCAAGGTGAGCTGAGAAAACAAAAGCCCCGCGGCGCCGCCGCGGGGCTTTCCTTTTGACTGCGATGACGCCTCAGTGCGCCAGGATCGCCAGCAGCAGCAGGGCCACGATGTTGGTGATCTTGATCATCGGGTTCACCGCGGGGCCGGCCGTGTCCTTGTAGGGATCGCCGACGGTGTCGCCGGTGACCGCGGACTTGTGGGCATCACTGCCCTTGCCGCCGTAATGGCCGTCCTCGATGTACTTCTTGGCGTTGTCCCAGGCGCCGCCGCCCGAGGTCATGGAGATCGCGACGAACAGGCCCGTCACGATCACGCCGAGCAGCATCGCGCCGACGGCCGAGAACGCCGCCGACTTGCCCGCCGGGCCGCCACCCGCGATCGCATAGATCACAAAGTAGACGAAGATCGGCGACAGCACCGGCAGCAGCGAGGGGATGATCATCTCCTTGATCGCCGCCTTGGTCAGCAGGTCGACCGCCTTGCCGTAGTCAGGCTTGTCGGTGCCCTGCATGATGCCCGGCTTCTCGCGGAACTGCCGGCGCACCTCCTCGACGATCGCGCTGGCCGCGCGACCGACCGCAGTCATGCCCATCGCGCCGAACAGATACGGCAAGAGGCCGCCGAACAGCAGGCCCACAACCACGTAAGGATTGTTCAGCGAGAAGTCCGGATTGACGCCCTTGAAGTAGAGGTGGTTCGCGCTGTCCGCAATGAAGAACTTGAGGTCCTGATTGTAGGCCGCAAACAGCACGAGAGCGCCGAGACCGGCTGAGCCGATCGCGTAGCCTTTGGTCACCGCCTTGGTGGTGTTGCCGACCGCGTCGAGCGCGTCGGTCGACTTGCGCACCTCCTTGGGCAGGCCCGCCATCTCGGCGATGCCGCCGGCGTTGTCGGTGACGGGGCCGAACGCATCGAGCGCGACGATCATGCCGGCCAGCGCCAGCATGGTGGCAGTCGCGATCGCGATGCCGAACAGGCCGGCAAGGCTGTAGGTGACCAGGATGCCCGCGATGATGACGATCGCAGGCAGCGCGGTCGCCTCCATCGAAATTGCCAGACCCTGGATCACGTTGGTGCCGTGGCCGGTGACCGACGCCGCCGCGATCGACTTCACCGGACGATAGTCCGTGCCGGTGTAGTACTCGGTGATCCAGATGATCAGCGCGGTGACGACGAGGCCGACGACGCCGCATTCGAACAGCGACATGCCGGTATACTCGACGCCGTCGAGCTTGCCGAAGCCGATCAGGGCGTAGATCACGCCGGCGATGCCGATCAGCGACAGGACGCCGGTTGCGATCAGGCCCTTGTAGAGCGCGCCCATGATCGACTGGCTCGGCCCGAGCTTGACGAAGAAGGTGCCGATGATCGAGGTGATGATGCAGATACCGCCGATGGCGAGTGGCAGCGTCATCATGCTCATGAGGATCGGCGTCTTCGCAAAGAAGATCGCCGCCAGAACCATGGTGGCGACCGCGGTCACCGCATAGGTCTCGAACAGGTCGGCGGCCATGCCGGCGCAGTCGCCGACGTTATCACCGACGTTGTCGGCGATGGTGGCGGGGTTGCGCGGATCATCCTCGGGAATGCCGGCTTCAACCTTGCCGACGAGGTCGCCGCCGACGTCCGCACCCTTGGTGAAGATGCCGCCGCCGAGACGGGCGAAGATAGAGATCAGCGAGGCCCCGAAGCCGAGCGCCACCATGGCGTCGACGACGACACGGCTGTCGGGCGCGAGCTTCAGCGAATAGACCAGGAAGCCGAAATAGAGGGTCACGCCGAGCAGCGCGAGACCCGCCACCAGCATGCCCGTGATGGCGCCTGCCTTGAAGGCAAGCTCGAGGCCGCCGGCGAGCGATGTCGTCGCCGCCTGGGCGGTACGCACATTGGCGCGAACCGAGACGTTCATGCCGATGAAGCCGGCCGCCCCCGACAGGATGGCGCCGATGGCAAAACCGATCGCGACATAGAGACCGAGGAAATAGACGAGCAGCACGAAGATGACGATGCCGACGATACCGATCGTGGTGTACTGGCGCCGCAGATACGCCTGTGCGCCTTCAGCGACCGCGCCTGCAATCTCCTGCATGCGCGGCGACCCCGCATCTGCACTCAACACCGAAGACGTCGCCCAAATCGCGTAGACGACGGAAAGCACTCCGCAGAGCACTATCAACCATAATGCTGTCATGTGATTTTTGCCTCAGATCCTTGATGTACGTACCCCCGGCGCCTTTTATTTTTCCGTCACGCGGTGCGGCGCCCTTATGTTGAACAGGGCCGCCCCTTGCCTGAAGGGATGGCCCTAGTCGGCCACAAGCTTGCCAAAATCAAATTGAGGGTGCAACGCCGGATAAGGCCGAAGAGGCCGATCTCGGCAGGTATTTAGACCTAGTCCCGCGCATCCGGCCGCCGGTTTGGAGCAATTCCTAGAAGTGGCTGTAGGACAGCCGCTTCAAGGCCAGTTCCTGGCCCTGCCCGTCCAGGAAGCGCGGCCGGGCACCGCCAGCGACAATCGTGCCGATGACCGTGACCGCAACGCCGACAGTTCGCCCTGCCGCGATCAGCGCGTCGCTTTGCGCCGGAGGAACGGTGCACAGCACCTCGTAATCGTCGCCCCCGGCCAGCAGCGTCTCAACACAAACGACGTTGCGCGCGACCAGGCCGGCCGCCCTAGCCGAGAGCGGCACGCGCGCCACGTCGACCGTCGCCGAGCCCCCCGACGCCGCGCAGAGCTTCGTGAGATCGCCGGCGAGCCCGTCGGAGACGTCCATCGCAGCCGACGCATGCTCGCGCACGGCCTGTGCCAGCAAATTGCGCGGTTGCGGAATGCGATAGCGCGAGATCAGAGCATGCCGTGCGGCGGGATCGGACGCCAGCGCTTCGGCCACCGCGCCGCCCGTGAGCACATCGAGGCCGAGCGCCGCGTCGCCGATCGTGCCTGTCACCAGGATGCGGTCACCGGGCCGCGCGCCGGTGCGGCCGACCATCCGCCCCGTCGGCACGCGGCCGAAGGCGGTGATCGAGATCATCTGCGGCCCCGGCGTCGAGACCGTGTCGCCACCCAGCAGCGGGCAGGCGAAGGTCTTCGTGTCCTCGCCGAGCGCATCCGCGAACGGCCGGAGCCAGGAATCCTCTCTGCTGCGCAGCGCCAGCGTCAGCACGAAGCCGGCGGGCGCCGCACCCTTGGCGGCAAGATCAGACAGATTTACCCGCAACGCCTTGCGGGCGATGGTATCGGGCGGGTCGGTTGCAAGATAATGCACGCCTTCGACGATCGCGTCGGTGGTGACAACGATGTCGTCGCCGGATGAGGACAGCACCGCGGCATCATCGACCAGCCCGAACGCGCCGGGATCAGTCGCCAGCGGCTTGAAATAGCGCGCGATGAGGGAGTCTTCGGCGGAGGGGTTTTGAGAGTCTGCCATCGGCCTTAGCCACAACCAATGCGGTCATCGCCCGGCTTGACCGGGCGATCCAGGACGCCGAGACAGCAGCGATGAATTACGACCGCCGCGGCGTACTGGATCACCCGCCTTCGCGGGTGATGACGGCGGAGTATGGGGCAGCCGCATCGCATATCCTCACCGCCCTCGTGAATATCTACCCCCGCCCGAACTCGTCGCCGCGAAACTGGCGACCGATCTGGTCGAGCACGGCGTTCACCATGCCGGTCTCCTCGCGGTCGACGAAGGCGTTGGCGACGTCGACATATTCGGAGACGACGACGCGGCCCGGCACGTCCTTGCGGTGCTCCAGCTCATAGGCTCCCGCCCGCAGCACCGCGCGAAGGATCGCTTCGATGCGCTTCAAGGGCCAGCCCTTCGACAGCGCCTCGTCGATCAGGGGATCCAGCTTCTTCTGGTCGCGCACCACGCCGGAGACGACGTCGCGGAAGAACGCGGCCTCCGCCGGCAGGTAAGTGTCGCCCTCGACCTCGTTGCCGAGCCAATGGCTTTCGAACTCCGCGAAGATGTCGTTGATGCCGGCGCCGGCGATGTCCATCTGGTACAGCGCCTGAACGGCCGCGAGCCGCGCCGCACCGCGCCGGTTCGCTTTCTTCTCCGTAAGCCCCGCCGGTTTCCTGGTGTCAGCCATGGCTCAAGCCTGCGCCAGACGGCGTTTGATGCGCAGCATCGCAATCGCCGCGCGCGCGGCATCGCCGCCCTTGTCGAGCTCGCTGGCGCGGGCCCGCGCCCAGGCCTGCGCCTCGGTGTTGACGGTGAGGATGCCGTTGCCGAGCGGCAGCTTTCGCGCCACCGCGAGGTCCATCAGCGCGCGCGAGGATTCCTGCGAGACGATCTCGAAATGGATGGTGTCGCCGCGGATCACGCAGCCGAGCGCAATCGCCGCATCAAAGGGCTTGCCGTTGGCCGCGGCCGCGTCGACCGCGATGGCCACCGCCGCCGGGATCTCCAGCGCACCGGGAACCGTGATGACGTCATAGGTCAGGCCGGCCGCCTTCAGCTCCGCCACCGCGCCTTCGAGCATCGCGTCCTGGAGATCGTCATAGAACCGTGCCTCGACAATCAGCGCACGCGCGCCGGAAATGTCGGTCTGGTCCTTCAGGGGTGCGCGCCGCGCGTCTGCCATCGTCAAATCCGTTCTACTGGGGTCGGCGCGTTATGTAGTCGCCGCAGGCGGGTAAGCCAAGTTTTAAAGCATAATTCCGGCTGCGCCGGTCACTTCATTTCCGTGAGCCGCGCCGCGTAGCGGGCCATCAGGTCGACCTCGATATTGACCTCGGTCCCCGCCTTCCAGCCGCCGATCGTCGTAACCTCAAGCGTATGCGGGATGATCAGCACCGAAAAGGTCACGTCCGCCACCGTATTAACCGTGAGCGACACGCCGTCGAGCGTGATCGAGCCCTTGGTGGCGATGAAGCGCGCCAGCTCGCGCGTGGTCGAGAGCTCGAACCGCGCCATGTCGGGCAGGTCCTCGCGGCTGACGATGGTCGCAATGCCGTCGGCATGGCCGGCGACGATATGGCCGCCGAGCTCGTCGCCGATCTTGAGCGCCCGCTCGAGGTTGAGCCGCGTGCCGACCTTCCAGTGCTTCGCCGTCGTCAGCGCCAGCGTCTCGGCGGCGGCATCGACGTCATACCAGGTTTTGTCGCCGGCGACGCCGGAAGCAACCACCGTCAGGCACACGCCGTTGCTGGCGATCGAGGCGCCGTCGGCGATGGTGGTCTGGTCATAGCGGCAGGCGATGCGCAGCCGGTGCAGCTGGCCCTGCGCCACAGGCGTGAAGCCGACGATCTCGCCGATATCGGTGACAATGCCAGTGAACATTACGCGCGCTCGTAGATGGTGAGAGTATCGTGATCGAATGTCTCGCTAGCATGAACCCTGTAGGCCTGCGACTGCGTGATTTTCGACAGGGGCAATGCATCGAGCGCATCGACGCCGCCGGCCCCCACCTCTTTCGCGCCGCGGAACAGCCAGATCTCGTCGACGAGGTCGGCCGACACGAACGAAGCCGCAACACGGCTGCCGCCCTCGACCATCAGCCGTGAGAGGCCCTTCCCCGCCAGCGCCTGCAGCACGGCCGGAAGATCGAGTCCGGATGCACTGCCCGGCGGCATGCGCATGATTTGTGCTCCGGCAGCCCCGAGGCGAGTGGCTGCAGCCGCTTCC
>NZ_AKIY01000007.1 GCF_000282615.1 Bradyrhizobium sp. YR681
GGCGGCGCCCGCCCGCAGATGGCGGCGCCCGCGCCGGATCCGCAGGCTGCGGCCCCACAATTGCGCGTCACCAGCTTCAGCCAGCTCGTCGCACTCGCCGGGCAGAAGCGCGACCTCATGACCAAGGCCGCGCTCGAAGCGGACATGCGCCTCGTTCGTTTCGAGGAGGGCCGGCTCGAGGTGGCGCTCGAGCCGAACGCCTCCAAGACCATGATCACCGAGCTCGCGCGAAAATTCGAGCAGTGGACCGGCCGGCGCTGGACCGTGATCGTCTCCAACGAGCAGGGCCAGCCGACGCTGCGTTCGGTGAACCAGGCGGCGAAGCAGGAACATGCGCGCTCCGCTGAGGCCGATGCACGCGTGCAGGAGGTGCTGTCGCGGTTTCCGGGTGCGAAGGTCGTCGAGGTCCGCAGGCTTGCGCCCGAGACGCCGGAATCCAATATGAATGCCGACTATGGCAGTGACGATCCGCCCGACGGTTCCGAAGCCGACGACGATCTCTGAGCCGATCTTTTCAAGGACACGCGAGCTATGGCTGATTTTCTCGGCATGATGAAGCAGGCGGCGCAGCTGCAAACCAAGATGCAGGAGATGCAGGACGCGCTCGCCAATGTTGAGGTCGAAGGCATCTCCGGCGGCGGTCTCGTCGCCGTGCGCATGACCGCCAAGATGGACGTCAAGGGCATCAAGATCGATCCATCGCTGATGAAGCCGGAAGAGCGCGAGGTGCTGGAAGACCTGCTCGTCACCGCGCTCGGCGATGCCCGCCGCAAGGCGGAAACGGCGGTGCAGGAAAAGATGCAGTCGCTCACCGGCGGGCTCGGCCTGCCGCCGGGGCTGTTCGGCCAATAAGATGGGCGCGGTTGCAGGTCCCGAAATCGAGCGGCTGGTCCAGCTTCTCGCGCGGCTGCCGGGCCTCGGTCCGCGCTCGGCGCGGCGCGCCGCGCTGCACCTGATCAAGAAGCGCGAGGCGCTGATGATGCCGCTGTCATCGGCGATGCAGGTCGCGCTGGACAAGGTTCAGGTCTGCAAGACCTGCGGCAACATCGACACGCAAAATCCCTGCACGGTCTGCACCGATCCCAAGCGCGATGGCGCCATCATCGTCGTGGTTGCCGACGTTGCCGATCTGTGGGCGCTGGAACGCGCCAATGCGACCCAGGGGCGCTATCACGTGCTGGGCGCGACCTTGTCGCCGCTCGACGGCGTCGGCCCTCAGGACCTCACCATCGACGCGCTGGTCGCGCGCGCGCATGCGGCCGAGGTGCACGAAATCATCCTGGCGCTGAATGCGACGGTGGACGGCCAGACCACGGCGCATTACATCACCGACCTGCTTCAGGACGCCAACGTCAAAGTAACCCGGCTCGCCCATGGTGTGCCCGTCGGTGGCGAGCTTGATTATCTCGACGAAGGGACGCTATCGGCCGCGATGCGGCAGCGGACCCTGTTCTAGTTTTCCTACAGACCTGACGGAACGGACGACATGACGAAACGATTCGCCACTCGATTGGCTTTGGTCGCGACGATGCTGCTGGTGGCGACGCCGGCCATCTCGGCGCAGCAGGACGACGCGGCGCTGCCGGCGCCCAAGCCCGGCAAGCCGATCAACACCGGCGAGGTGCTGTCGGGCGAACTGACGGCATTGAAGGTGCGCGACGTCAAGAATGCCGGCAAGAGGATCGCGACCTACCAGATCACCTCCGAGCCGCGCCGCCTGCCGGCGCCGAACGGGCTGTGCAATCTCGAGACCGGGCCCGAGACGTTCCAGCTCGTCACCTCCAGCGACGCGCAGGCCACGCAGCTGAAATCGTTCGTCGGCAAGGAAATCTCGGTCAAGGTCGACGAAGTCGCCTGCGCCAGCGATCCCGGCCAGATGAGCGAAGCCGTGGTGACGAAGTGGAGCATCATCAAGAAGCAGTAGGGCGACGACGACGCCCCACGACAAGCTGCCGTAGGGTGGGCAAAGGCGCACCGCGCCGTGCCCACGACCTGTTTCCAATTCATGGCGTGATGGTGGCACGCTTCGCTTTGCCCACCCTATGGCACCGAGGATGTGGCGCGTGTTGTCCTACACCCTGACCGGCCCCAGCGTCTCGAAATGCCCGCGCTTCTGCAGCCAGGCCAGCAGCACCAGGCTCGGGATCGCCACCAGCACGCAGATCACGAAGAACAGCGCCCAGCCGGTGCTATCGGCCACGAAGCCGGCTCCCGATGACAGGTACGTCCGTCCCACCGCGGCGAGCGCGGTGAGCAGCGCATATTGCGTCGCGGTGTGCAGCGGGTTCTGGCACAGCGCGGAGAGATAGGCGACGAAGATCACGGTGCCGATGGCGCTGGTGAAGTTCTCGGCGCAGATGGCGAGCGCCAGCGCCCATTGATTGGTGCCGACCACCGCGAGCCAGGAGAAGGTGAGGTTGGCGAGCGCCTGCACCACGCCGCCGATCCAGAGCGAGGTCGCCAGCGGGTAACGCCGTGCGACAAAGCCGCCGGCGAAGCCGCCGATCAGCGTCGCGGCGAGGCCAACGCCCTTCACGATCGCCGCATAATCGTTTCGGGTAAAGCCGAGGTCGATCACGAACGGCGCGGTCATCGTGCCCGAGAAGGCGTCGGTGAACTTGAACAGCACGACGAAGGCGAGCGCGGCGAGCGCGTCCTTGCGCGACAGGAATTCCGAGAAGGCGCCGATCGCCGCGTGCAGCACGCGTGTGAACGCGCTCTCTTCCTGCGTCGCCGCCTCGGCTCGCACCGATTGCTCGGGTTCGGTCGCGGCCAGCGCCGTGATGGTTCCGATCAGCACCATCGCCGCCATCACCACATAGCCCCACATCCAGGCTGATTGGCGCGGGATGCCGGTGTCCTCGAAGCCCGAGACGATGAACAGCGCGCCCGCGGTCGAGACCAGCATGCCGATGCGATAGGCCGCGACATAAGCGGCCATGCCGGCTGCCTGCTCGCTCTCGGGCAGGCTCTCGACGCGGAAGGCATCGACCACGATGTCCTGCGTCGAGGACATCGTCGCCACCAGCAGCGCGCCCAGCGCGACATAGAACGGCGAGCGCGCGGGGTCGGTGAGCGCGAGCAGCAGGATCGCGACGATCAGCAGCAATTGCGAGAACAGCAGCCAGCCGCGCCGCCGTCCGAACGCGCGCGTGAACAGCGGCACATGCAGCGCATCCACCAGCGGCGCCCACAGAAATTTCAGCGTGTAGGGCGTGCCGACCAGCGCAAACAGCCCGATGGTCTTGAGATCGACACCCGCCTCGCGCATCCACACCAGCAGCGTCGAGCCCGACAGCGCGAGCGGCAGCCCGGAGGAGAAGCCGAGGAACAGCACCATCAGCACCCGCGGTTGCAGGTACACGGCAAGACTGTCGCGCCAGGAGGTGGCAGGGGCGGGAGTAGCGGCGGGGGACGTCGCGTCGGGTGCGGTCATGGGGCGGTGTTAGCAGATTCTGGGGGTGGCTAGGGAGGTGTCGTCGCCTTCTCGGTGTCATCGTCCGCGAAGGCGGACGATCCAGTACCCGCCGGCGTCTCGATTCAACCACAACCGCCGCGGCGTACTGGATACCCCGCCTTCTCGGGGTATGACACCATCATGGTGGCCCGGCTATCCCTGAATAAAGATCATCCCAATTCGGGTTGTTCTTCTCGATCAATCGGACCTTCCAGGCCCTATTCCACTTTTTAAGACGCTTCTCCCGCTTGATCGCGTTCTCTGGATCGTCGAACTGTTCAAAATAGACGAGCCTTGCCACGTCGTACTTTTCCGTGAAGCTCTCGATGAGTTTTGACTTGTGCTCCGCCACTCGGCGAATGAGGTCATTGGTCACGCCAATGTAAAGCGTGCCGCCAATTTTGCTGGCTAGGATGTAGACGTAGTAGCACCGCGTGCCCATCCGCCGCCTCTCCCTCCGCTGTCATCGTCCGCGAAGGCGGACGATCCAGTACTCACCAGCGTTTCGGTTTGAACCACTACCGCTGCGGCATACTGGATGCCCCGCCTTCGCGGGGCATGACGGTGTGCCCTAAATTCTACTCCCCCGCCTGAAGCTTCCTTGGAAACAGCTCTGCCGCACCCGTCGTCACCAGGTGCGGGGCTTCCGGCGCATCGGTCTTGCTGAAGTCCAGCTCCTCGATCCGTCCGGCGCGCTTCTCGATCTTGTCGGCGGAGATTAGGATCTGGCGAACGTCCTCGTTGGCGTCGGCAAAGTGCTTCTGCAATTTCAGCACGCGGTCGCGCAGGCGGCCGAGATCGTCGCCGAGCTTGATCACTTCGGTCTGGATCTGGTCGGCGGCATCGCGCATGCGCGCGTCCTTCATGATCTGCTGCATCACCTGGATCGCGAGCATCAGCAGCGAGGGCGATACCAGCACCACGCGGGAGCGATAGGCCTTCTGGATCACGTCGTCGAAGCCGTCATGGATCTCGGCGTAGACCGATTCCGACGGCACGAACATCAGCGCCATCTCCTGGGTCTCGCCGGTGACGAGATATTTTTCCGCGATGTCGCTGACATGTTTCATCACGTCGCCGCGCAGCCGCTGCGTGGCGACGCGCTTCTCCTCGTCGGTGCGGGCGTCGTGCAGCGCGGTCATCGCCTCCAACGGAAATTTCGCGTCGATGCAGAGCGGGCGCTGGTCGGGCAGGAACACGACGCAGTCCGGGCGTTTTCCCGTCGAGAGCGTGAACTGGAATTCGTAGGCGCCCTTCGGCAGTCCGTCCTGGACGATCGCCTCCATCCGCGCCTGGCCGAAGGCGCCGCGCGACTGCTTGTTGGCGAGCACATCGCGCAAGGTGGTGACCTGCGTGGTGAGGTCGGTGAGGTTCTTGTGCGCGTTGTCGATGATGCCGAGCCGCTCGTGCAGCGCGTGCAGGCTCTCCATGGTGTTGCGGGTCGAGTGCTCCATGGACTGGCCGACCCGATGAGTGACCGAATCCAGCCGCTCGTTGACCGCGCGGGCCATCTCGGCCTGGCGGCCGGCCAGCGCCTGGGTCATGGCGTCGGCGCGGCCGGCGGCCTCGCTCTGGGCGTGGAGGACCTGGCTGAGGCGTTCCTCGAGCTCGTCGGCGCGGATGGCATTCGCCATCGCGAGTTCCGCGCCGCGCCGGCCCGAGCGTGCGATCACCACGGCGATGACCAGCAACAGGATGAGGACCAGGGCGCCGAAGCCGACCAGCGCATCGACGATGCGCACCGGCCAGTCGCCAGCCATGAAAATGATCTCGTTCATGCCTGCCCTTCTAGCCGATTCGGCCGTCGACACGAACGAATAGCGAACATTTCCGGTAAATGCCCCGTTAATTTTTATGGTTAACGAAACCTGAAGTTTTATGGTTAGCGGAGGGTTAACGGGGTTCCGCAGCCGCATTGACCGCATCCGGCATGCGGCTTAAATCGCGGCCATGGCCCTCAGAGAAATCATCATCCTCCCCGACAGGCAGCTGCGTCTGGTCTCCAAGCCGATCGAGAAGGTCACGTCGGAGATCCGCAAGCTTGCCGACGACATGCTAGAGACCATGTACGATGCGCCCGGCATTGGCCTGGCCGCGATCCAGATCGCGCAGCCGTTGCGGCTGATCACCATGGACCTCGCCAAGCCCGACGAGAGCGGCGAGACCACGCCGCTTCCACGCGTCTTCATCAACCCCGAGATCATCGCCTCGTCGGAGGAGTTGTCGGTCTACGAGGAGGGTTGCCTGTCGATCCCCGAATATTACGAGGAGGTCGAGCGGCCCGCCAAGGTGCGCGTGCGCTTCACGGATCTCGACGGCAAGGTGCACGAGGAGGATGCCGAAGGCCTCTACGCTACCTGCATCCAGCACGAGATCGACCATCTCAACGGCGTGCTGTTCGTCGACTATCTGTCGAAGCTGAAGCGTGACCGCGTCATCAAGAAGTTCGAGAAAGCCGCCAAGCGCGCGGAGTAAGGTTCTCCGTCGATGCCTCTCCGCCTGATCTTCATGGGCACGCCCGATTTCTCCGTGCCGACGCTGCTCGAGCTGGTCTCGCACGGCCACGAGATCGTGGCCGTCTACACCCGTGCGCCGAAGCCGGGGGGGCGGCGCGGCCTGCAATTGCAGCCGACCCCGGTCGAGGAAGCCGCGCGAAGACTTGGCATTCCCGTGCTGACGCCGAAGACGTTGAAGACGCCGGAGGCGCAGGACGAGTTTCGCGCCTTTGACGCGGATGCCGCCGTCGTCGTCGCCTATGGCATGATCCTGCCGCAGGCGATCCTCGATGCGCCAAAGCTTGGCTGCTACAATCTGCACGCCTCGCTCCTACCGCGCTGGCGCGGTGCCGCCCCCATCAACCGCGCGATCATGGCCGGCGATGCCGAGAGCGGCGTGATGGTGATGAAGATGGATGTCGGCCTCGACACCGGCGACGTCGCCATGGCCGAGCGCCTCGCCATTACCGACACCATGACCGCGCTCGACCTGCACGATCGCCTCTCGCGCCTGGGTGCCGATCTGATGGTGCGCGCGATGGCTGCGCTCGACCGCGGCGGGCTTCAGCTCAAGAAGCAGAGCGAGGATGGCGTCACTTATGCCGCCAAGATCGACAAGGCCGAGGCGCGCATCCACTGGACCAAGCCCGCGCGCGATGTGCTGCGCCACATCCACGGCCTGTCGCCGTTTCCCGGTGCCTGGGCCGAGCTTGAGAATGCGCGCGTGAAAATCCTGCGCTGCGAGCTGGCGAAAGGCTCGGGCACCCCGGGCGAGGTGCTCGATGACCAGCTCACCATCGCCTGCGGCGACGGCGCGATCCGCATCCTCGAGCTCCAGCGCGAGGGCAAGGCGCGGATGCAGGCCGTGGACTTCCTGCGGGGCGTGCCGTTGAAAGCGGGCGCCAAATTCACCTGACACTGTCATACCCCGCGAAGGCGGGGTATCCAGTACGCCGAGGCCTCTCGGCTGAATAGAGATGTCTCGGAGTACTGGATCATCCGCCTTCGCGGATGATGACACCACCCGGATTGAGATGCCCCGCTACAAGCTCACCATCGAATATGACGGCGCACCGTTCTTCGGCTGGCAGGTGCAGGACACGCTGCCCTCCGTGCAGGGCGCGCTGGAGGCGGCGGTGAAGGCGATGACCGGCGCGAATCTGCGCGTGCATGGCGCCGGCCGCACCGATGCCGGCGTGCATGCGCGCGGCCAGGTCGCGCATGTCGACATCGAGAAACAGTTTCCGCCGGGCCGTTTTCGCGACGGGCTCAACGCGCATCTGCGCCCGCATCCGATCGCGGTGCTCGAGGCCGAGATCGTGGCTGATAGTTTTGAAGCGCGCTTCTCGGCGGTCAAGCGTCACTACCGCTACCGTGTGGTCAACACCCGCGCCAATCTCGCGCTCGACATCGGCCACGCCTGGCGCGTGCCGCGCCGTCTCGACAGCGACGCGATGCATGCGGCCGCACAGCGCCTGCTCGGCAAGCACGATTTTACGACGTTTCGCGACGCCGAGTGCCAAGCCAAGTCGCCGGAGAAGACGCTCGACCAGCTCGACGTGCTGCGCGATGGCCGCGAGATCACGATCATCACCTCGGCGCGCTCGTTCCTGCACAGCCAGGTGCGCTCGATGGTGGGATCGCTGGTCTGGGTCGGCGAAGGCCGCTGGACCGCCGACGATCTCTCCGCGGCGCTGGAAGCCCGCAACCGCGCCGCCTGCGGCATCGTCGCGCCGCCGGACGGGCTGTATCTCATGCAGGTGGATTATTAGAGAGGCCGTGCGGGTCGGAGCTCTCGCTCCGCCCACCACTGTCATTCCCCGCGAAGGCGGGGAATCCAGTACGCCGCGGCGCCTCGGTTCAATCAGTGCTGTCTCGGATTACTGGATTGCCCGCCTTCGCGGGCAATGACAGCGGAGGACGAGGCGGCGGCATTAGCGCCCTACCCAAAATACCGCGTCAGTATCCCGCGATACACCTGCGTCAGCTTCTCCAGATCCACCACCGGCACGCGCTCGTTGACCTGGTGCATGGTCTGTCCCACCAGCCCGAACTCGATCACCGGGCAATAGCTCGAGATGAAGCGTGCATCCGACGTGCCGCCTGATGTCGACAGCTCCGGCTTCCGCCCCGTCACTTCCTCGATCGCGGAGACCGCAAGGTCGGTGAACGGGCCCGGCTTGGTTACGAACACGTTCGAGTTCGAGGGCTCCCAGACGATGCGGGCCTTGATGCGGTTGCCGCAGGCTTTTGCCAGCCGCGTCTCGACCAGCTCACGCAGGCTCGCCTGGGTGTGGTTGTCGTTGTAGCGGATGTTGAATTTTGCGCGGGCCTCGCCGGGGATGACGTTGCTCGCCTTGTTACCGACGTCGACCGAGGTGAATTCGAGATTGGAGGCCTGGAACTGCGCGCTGCCATGGTCGAGCGGCTCGTCGCTGATCGCCACGATCAGCCGCGAGATATCAGGCACCGGATTGGAGGCGCGGTGGGGATAGGCGACATGGCCCTGCACGCCGTCGACGTAAAGCGTGCCGGACTGCGAGCCGCGGCGGCCGACCTTGATGGTGTCGCCGAGCGTCTCGACATTGGACGGCTCGCCCAGCACGCAATGATCGAATGTCTCGCCGCGCTCGGCGGCCCATTTCAACAGCTTGATGGTGCCGTTGATGGAGACGTCTTCCTCGTCGCCGGTGATCAGGAACGAGATCGAGCCGTTTCCGTCTGCACGCGGCTTGCCGCCATTGACGGCGAGATGCTCCAGCACGGCGGCGACCGAGCAGGCGATGCCGCCCTTCATGTCGACCGCGCCGCGGCCGTGCAGAAAGCCGTCCTTTACCTCGCCGGAGAACGCGCCGACGCTCCAGGCACTCTCGTCGCCGGGCGGCACCACGTCGGTGTGGCCGGCAAAGGTGATGTGCGGGCCTTCGGTGCCGATCCGCGCGTAGAGATTGTCGACGTCGGCGGTGCCGGGCTCGCTGAACGTCACGCGGTGGCAGGTGAAGCCCGCGGCGCTGAGGGCTGTTTCAAGCACCCCGAGCGCACCGGCGTCGGCCGGGGTTACCGAGGGGCAGCGGATGAGATCGCGGGCAATGGAAAGAGCATCGGTCATGCGCCCCGCTTAACATGCATGCCGCCGGGTGGGCTAGCGCTGGGCGGCACCAATTCGAGCTCGCTCTGCTGCTCCCAGCTTTTTGCAGGGGACGGGCCGTCCTCCGTCCCGGCCAGTGGATCGGGACCAAACCGGTTATCGCCCGCGCTGCCGGCTACGCAGAACATCTCGACAAACCCCCACAGCCACAGGATCGTCGCGACCAGCCAGAATGCAAGCATCCATGTGGAGTCGGGCAGCAGGTCCGAGAACTGGTTGTAGAGGCCGGGAAGGAAGAAGAACGGAACGATCCACCAGCCGCGCTTGTCGCGATCATGCAGCCGCTTGATCGCGGTCGCGAGGTAGATCCAGAGGAACAGTGACAAGCCGAACGCCTTGAGGATCAGGTTGGTGCGGTCAAGAGACGTCAGCGAGGGAAACGCCCGCGGGTCGGCCAGCTTGAACAGGTCGTCGAGGCCGAAGTCGAAATCGAGCTTCAGGGACAGCTTCAACGCCCCCTCGGCGTCGATGAGGCGGATGACCTGACCGATCACGCCGAGCAGGGCCGCCAGCACCGCGACGATCAGCAGCGCCTGCCACAGCAGGGCGCGGTTGATGCGGCCGTCGAAGCGGAAGAGGTACCAGGTCCAGTCCATGCGAAAGGCTCCAGACGGGGGCAGCCGCCCGGAAATTGGTCGCGATGGGGGGAGGGTGGGTTCGATGCAGTCCTAAACCCGTCATCCTGGTGCGAGCCGCGCGGCGCAGCGCGCCGTGCGGGGGGCCTCGAAGGATGGACGGCCGAGATGCCGCCGGGCCGTCGCCCTTCGAGGGCCGCCGAAGAGGCGGCCACCTCAGGGTGACGGTTAGGGCATGTCGTTCGCGGCTCAGATCAGTCCCGCAGCAGCTCGTTGATGCTGGTCTTGGAGCGCGTGCGCTCGTCGACGCGCTTGACGATCACGGCGCAGGCGGTGCTCGGGCCGATCTGGCCGTTCTTCATGGGCTTGCCGGGCAGGGCGCCGGGCACCACTACCGAATACTCCGGCACCTCGCCGATGAAGATCTCGCCGGTGTCGCGGTCGACGATCTTGGTCGAGGCGCCCAGGAACACGCCCATCGCCAGCACCGCGCCCTTGCGCACGATCACGCCTTCGGCGACCTCCGAGCGCGCGCCGATGAAGCAGTCGTCCTCGATGATCACGGGCTCGGCCTGCAGCGGCTCGAGCACGCCGCCGATGCCGGCGCCGCCGGAGATGTGCACGCGCTTGCCGATCTGCGCGCAGGAGCCGACGGTGGCCCAGGTGTCGACCATGGTGCTCTCATCGACATAGGCGCCGAGATTGACGAAGGACGGCATCAGCACGACGTTCTTGGCGATGAAGGCCGAGCGGCGGACGACCGCGCCCGGCACGGCGCGGAAACCGGCATCGCGAAAGCGGTTCGGGCCCCAGCCCTCGAACTTCGAGGGCACCTTGTCCCACCAGCTCGCCTTGCCGGGACCGCCGCCAATGACATCCATGTCGTTGAGGCGGAACGACAGCAGCACCGCCTTCTTCAGCCACTGATTGACCTTCCACTTGCCGTCGGCGCCGCGCTCGGCGACGCGGGCCTCGCCCTTGTCCAGGGTCTCCAGCGCCTGCTCCACGGCCTCGCGCACCTCGCCCTTGGTCGAGGTCGAGATGCCGTCACGCGCGTCGAAGGCGCTGTTGATGGTGGATTCGAGGGCTTGGAGGGACATCGGGATTTCCTCTCGGGAAGGCGTGGTTTCGTGTGAATTGGAGCGCTTTTTCGGGATTTGGAGGGACGGAGTCAAGGCATACTCCGCCGTCGTCCCGGACAAGCGCGGCCCTGTAGCCCGGATGGAGCGCAGCGCATCCGGGAAAGTCTCTCCGCGGCGAGGGGCCCCGGATTACGCTGCGCTCCATCCGGGCTACGGGCCTACCGAAATAGCTCGCCCAAAAATCCCGCCAGATCGTCCGTGACGTGGTCGACATAGGCCGCATCCCGGCCCGCCAGTTCCCAATCCTCGCGCACCACTTCCTTGGTGCCGTCTGGCACCACCAGCACCGTGGTCATGCCGAGCTCGTGCGGGACGGTGAGGTTGCGGGCGAGGTCTTCGAACATTGCCGCCTGGGTCGGATCGACCGAATGGTCCGAGAGAAATTTCCGATAGGTCTGCGGCGCCGGCTTCGGCTCGAACCCGGCCGCGATGATGTCGAACACGCCGTCGAAATGCGCTCCCAGACCGAGCCGCGCCAGCACCGCATCGACATGATCGACCGAGCCGTTGGTCAGGATCAGTTTTCGTCCCGGCAGCTTTGCGATGGCCGCGCCGAGCGCCGGGTTCGGCTCCAGCGGCGAATGGTCGATCTTGTGGACGTAGGCGAGGTAGTCGTCGGCGCGCACGTCGTGCAGGGTCATCATGCCGCGCATGGTGGTGCCGAAGCGCAGATAATAGTCCTTCTGGATCCTGCGCGCTTCGGCCGGCTCCACGTTCAGCCAGTTGCAGACGAACTCGCCGATCCGCGCATCGACCTGCTGCCACAGATTGACGTGATGCGGATAGAGCGTGTTGTCGAGGTCGAACACCCAGGTCTCGACATGGGCGAAGGTGCGGGGGGATTTCATCAAAACTCTCTCAATCACGGCATCGCAAACCGCAGCGTCTTGCCGCCGCTAGACATGTCCACCGGGCCAAAACCCGTCGCCGCGAATCCGCGCGCGGGACAATCGGTCTGCTCAACGGTCTCGAACTTCGTCTCGCGCGTGCAGAGCTGCTTGTCGCCGCCCCAGCTCAGCGGCTTGTCCTTCAGCTTGATGGCGCGGTTGTCGGCATCGATCGCCTCCGCGAAGCTGAAGATCTGCTTCGGCTGGCCGGTCACGTCGGGATGCAGGCACTTGCCGGGATCGATCCGGTACCAGCCGCGGCTGGTCACGGACTTGCCGTCGTCGGTGGCGATGGCCGCCATCACCTTGTGCGGCGTGTCGTTGCACCAGGTCAGGCCGCTTGGTGACGGCGTCTGTGTCGCATCGACCATGGTCTTGAAGAAGTTCGGCGACGACACGGCATCGGACGGCAGGCCGCGGCTCTTCAGGAATGCGGCCAGTGCGCCTTGAGTCTTCGGTCCGTCGACGCCGTCGATCGCGCCGACGTCGTAACCGATGATCACCAGCAGGCGCTGGATGCCGGCAAGGCGCGCCTGCTCGTCGTCATATTCGGAATCCTCGGCGAGATAGGCGATGAGGTTGCCGTCGTCGCCCTGCGTCGGCGTCACCTGCGTGAAGGCGGCCTGGGTCTGGCCGCTGCGGCACTGCCGCGCCGCCGCGATGACGAAATTGTCCTGCGCCACGCACAGCGTGTCGCTGCCGTTCTGCGGGATCGGGGAGGCGCCATAGACGCCGAGCGCGCGGGCATTGAGCAGGATGCGGTCGGCGGAGAGCGTGCCCTGCACCACCACGCGGCAGGTGGCGGGATCGATCCTGAACCAGCCGCGCGTCGCTGTCGCGGCCTTGTCGTCGATGCCGATCGCGGCCTCGACGACATAGGACATGCGGTTGCAGATCTTGAGGTCGGCCAAGGCCGGCGCGGAGGAGAAGACAAACGAGACGGCTGCGGCCGGCAGCGTCATCAGGAAGCGCGTCAGGGCCGAGCGGCGGTGTCGCCGCTCTTGCCCGGCCATGCCGCCGCTCTTTGTCCGCTCGCGCCTCACTTGTGGATCAGCGTCCCCGTGCCCGTGTTGGTGAAGAGCTCGAGCAGCACCGCGTGCTGCATCTTGCCGTCGATGATGACGACGCCCTCGACGCCCTGTTCGAGCGCGTAGATGCAGGTCTCGACCTTCGGGATCATGCCGCCGGAAATGGTGCCGTCGGCGATCAGTTTTCGCGCGTCCTTCACCGACAGCTGCGGGATCAGCTTCTTCGACTTGTCAAGCACGCCGGGCACGTCGGTGAGCAGCAGGAGGCGCTTGGCCTTCAGCGCGCCGGCGACGGCACCGGCAAAGGTGTCGGCGTTGACGTTCAGCGTCTGGCCTTCCTTGGAGGTCGCAAGCGGCGCCAGCACCGGGATCAGCTCGTAGCCGATCAGCTGGTTGAGCAGCGTGAGATCGACCTTTTCAGGATCGCCGACGAAGCCGAGATCGACCGCCTTCTCGATATGCGAGTCCGGATCGACGATGGAGCGCGTCGTCTTCGACGCCTTCACCATGTTGGCGTCCTTGCCGGACAGCCCCACGGCCTTGCCGCCGGCTTCGTTGATGTAGCCGACGATCTGCTTGTTGACGGAGCCGGCCAGCACCATCTCGACGATCTCGATGGTCGCGGCATCGGTGATGCGCAGGCCCGCGGCGAATTCCGACTGGATGCCGAGACGCTTGAGCATGGTCGCGATCTGCGGCCCGCCGCCATGCACCACCACCGGATTGATCGCAGTCTGCTCCAGCAGCACGATGTCGCGGGCAAAGTTCTTCGCGGTCTCTTCGTCGCCCATGGCATGGCCGCCATATTTGATGACGATGGTTTCTTCGTCATACTGCTGCATGTGCGGCAGCGCTTCGGACAGGATGCGGGCCTGGTCGAGCGGGGAGATTTCGGTCATGTCGCGGATCTCGCTGGCGGGATACTCGGGCCGCGTTCTATCTGATTGGCGGGGGCAGCGCAAAGTGTGGCTGGCATGCCGACGTAGCCCGGATGGAGCGCAGCGTAATCCGGGAATCTATCCGCGAATTCGGCCCCGGATTGCGCTGCGCTCCATCCGGGCTACGGTCTACGGACCGCGCTTCGCCGCCACCGCCGCCAGCGTCACCGCCAGCCAGCTCAAAATCATCACCGTCCCGCCCGTCGGCGCCGCATACGGAAACAACGCGTGCCCCGCATATTGCCGCAAGGTGAGGTCGCCCGCGAACAGCGCGGCGCCGGTCACGAAGCCAAAAGCCGCCATGAGGCCAATTCCGCCGTGCAGAAGGCCGCGCGCGAGCAGCGCGACGCCTGCAAGTATGGCAGTTGCATGAAACAGCAGCATGGCGCTCGCCGAGGCAAGCCGGCTGGCATCGCCGCCATGGGCGGAGGCCGCGGCCAGCGCGACGCCGGCGGCGCCCATCAAACCGGCAAGCCCAATCAGCAGGCGGGCCATCACTTGCTTCGCTCTTCCAGGAGCTTGGCCATTGCGGCGCGCAAGCTCTCCATGCCGGCCGAGCTGCGCGAGGAGGTCGCGAGCACGTTCGGGAACGCGGCCGGATGTTTGGCCAGCGCCGCCTCGGTCTCGGCGATGCGCGACTCGAGTTCGGTGGCCTTCACCTGGTCGGCCTTGGTCAGCACGACCTGGTAACTCACGGCGGAGCGGTCGAGCGTCTTCAGAATCTCGAGGTCGACATCCTTCAGCCCGTGCCGCGCGTCGACCAGCACATAGACCCGCGCGAGCGAGGCGCGGCCGAGCAGGAATGTGTGGATCAACTCGGTCCAGGATGCGACCTGGCTCTTGGGCGCCTTGGCGTAGCCGTAGCCGGGCATGTCGACGAGGCGCAGGTCATTTTTCCCGGGGACCTCGAAGAAGATCAGTTCCTGGGTGCGGCCGGGCGTGTGCGAGGTGCGCGCCAGCGCATTGCGTCCCGTCAGCGCGTTGATCAGGCTGGACTTGCCGACATTGGAGCGGCCGGCAAAGGCGATCTCCAGCCCATCCATCGGCGGCAGCGTCGCAATCGAGGGCGAAGCCCAGATGAACTGCCAGTCGCGCGCGAACAGTTTTCGCCCGGCCTCGATCAGCTTCGCATCTTTGTCGTCGGTCATGCGAAGGCTTTCAGTTGTTTAGTCCGTCATTGCGAGCGCAGCGAAGCAATCCAGAGTGCCTCCGCGGAAACAGTCTGGATTGCTTCGTCGCTTCGCTCCTCGCAATGACGGAAAGGCCTACGTCGCCTTCTTCGCGAACGTCGCCTTGAGATTGTCGAACAGCTCCACCTTCACGCCGTTGCGGCGCATGATGAAGCTCTGCTGCAGCACCGAGAGCGTGTTGTTCCAGGCCCAGTAGATCACGAGACCTGCGGGGAAGCCCGCCAGCATGAAGGTGAAGATCAGCGGCATCCAGTTGAAGATGAGCTGCTGGGTCGGATCCGGCGGCGTCGGGTTCAGCTTCATCTGGAACCACATCGTGATGCCCATGATGATCGGCCAGATGCCGAGCGCGAGGTAGTGGCCGAACAGCGGAATCGTGGTTGGGTCGAACGGGATCAGCCCGAACAGGGTGAACAGATTGGTCGGATCGGGCGCGGAGAGGTCCTTGATCCAGCCGAAGAACGGCGCGTGCCGCATCTCGATGGTGACGAACAGCACCTTGTAGAGCGAGAAGAACACCGGGATCTGGATCACCACGGGAAGACAGCCGGCGACCGGGTTGATCTTCTCCTTGCGGTAGATCTCCATCATCTCCTGCTGCTGCTTCACCTTGTCGTCGGGATAGCGCTCCTTCAGCGCCTGAAGCTGCGGCTGGACCGACTTCATCTTCGCCATCGAGGCGTAGGACTTGTTCGCCAGCGGGAAGAACAACAGCTTCACGATCACGGTCACGAGCAGGATCGAGATGCCGAAATTGCCGAAGAAGCGGTAGAAGAAGTCGAGGCCGAGGAACATCGGCTTGGTGATGAAATAGAACCAGCCCCAGTCGATCAAGAGATCGAAATGGTTCAGCCCCAGCTCCTTGTTGTAGCCGCCGAGGCCGGCGAACGGGAACACGCCGACGACGCCGGCTTCCTTGGCACCGGCGAACAGCCGCGCGTTTGCGGTCGCGGTGCCGCCGATCGCGACGGTGACGGGGTCGAGAAGATAGTCGGTCTGGTAGGTGTGGACGTTGCCGACCGGGTTCGACGAGAAGCGCGCCTGGAGCTGCGCGCTGGTATCAGGCAGCAGCGCCGAGGCCCAGTACTTGTCGGTCATGCCGAGCCAGCCATTGGTGGCCTTGAAGTTCACCGTCTTGGCTTCGTCGATCTTCTTGTAGGCGTATTCCTGCAGGCCATCGAGATAGCCGATCAGGCCTTCGTGCAGGATGTAGTAGCCCGAGACCTGCGGCGTGCCGTGGCGCGAGATCAGTGCGAACGGATAGAGCGTAACCGGCGAATTGCCGACGTTGCTCACCTCGTCCTTGATGGTGAAGAGATAATGATCGTCGACCGCGATGGTGCGGCGGAAGGTGAGGCCCTCGCCATTGTCCCATTTCAGCACCGCCGGCGTCGTCGGCGTCAGGCTGCCGCTGCCGTCCTGCTGCCAGACGGTCTGGGCATCGGGCATCTTCGACGTTACGCCGGTTGCCGCCACCCAGCCGAACTCGGCGTAATAGGGCTCTGCCGTGCCCGAGGGCGAATAGAGGATGATCGCCGGCGATTTCGGGTCGACCGTTTCGCGGTACTGCACCAGTGCGAGGTCGTCGATGCGGCCGCCCTTCAGCGAGACGCTGCCGGTCAGCCGCGGCGTGTCGATCTTCACGCGCGGGCTGGCGGCAATCGCGGTGTCGCGGGCAACGACCGGCTGGGCCTGCTGGCTCGCGCCCGGTGTCGACGGTTGGGCCGCGCCGGCCTGCGGCGTGGTGCCGGGCGTTGCGGACGCCGTCGGCTGCGGCGTGGTCTTCTGCTGCAGTTCGGCCGCCTGCTGCTGGGCGCGCTGCTTCTCCATCGCCGGCACGTTGTAGAAATATTGCCAGGCGATCAGGACGAGGCCCGACAGAATGACGGCGAGGATGGTGTTGCGATTGTCGGTCATCTTCTAATGTCTCGTCATCAATCGGGTTTGCGGCTGGCAGCAGGAGCGGGGCTGGGCCTCTGGCCGCGTCCCTTCGGCTGTCCCTCGGTCGATCCCTTGCCGGATCGCTTGTCGATGACCTTGGGCGTATGCCGTGCGGGCTTGGTGAACGCTATGCGCAGATCGTCGAGCATGGTGGCGAAGTCGCGCGATAGCGCGTCCCTTCGGCCGACCAGGACATAATCATGATGGGGCTGCATCGACACCGGGTCGAGCCGCTTCACCAGTTCGCGAAGCCGGCGCCGGATGCGATTGCGCTGGGGGGCGTTGCCGTTCTTTTTGGTAACGGTGAAGCCGATCCGGATCGGGCCGCCGTCGTCGCGGTCAAGGCGTCGGCGGTCAAGGCTTTGCAGGACGAACGCGGGACTATTCGCCCGCGCGCCATTGGCAACGGCGAGGAAATCCGCCCGCTGCCTCAGCCGATCCATGATGAAATCCCAAAAATGGGGGTCCGGCTCAGGCGCTCAGACGCTTGCGGCCGCGGGCGCGGCGGGCGGCGAGAACCTTGCGGCCGCCGGCGGTCGCGAGACGGGCACGGAAACCGTGACGGCGCTTGCGCACCAGTTTGCTGGGTTGATAAGTCCGCTTCACGGGTTTTTCTCCGCTGACCGGGCAATTTGCCTGTAGAATTGATGGAAAGTCCGGAAGACGCGGCCCAAAACGGGCCATTTCGGCCCCAAGAGAGCCGCTCCCGGCGTCACACCGGGTCATCGCGGACAATTTGGCCGGCTTATAAGGGAGCGTCTGGTTTTCGTCAACGTCGCAAGAACGCACGATTCCCGTGAATATCGCTGTTTGAGCGGGGTTTTTAACCCATGAGGTGGCGACTCGTCCTATCAGCGCTTACATCCCACCTTGGCAGATTAGCGATCCGTAATTTGACCGGACCGGGGGCGGGCCGCATCCTTCACCCGCCAGATCGTTCACCGGGCAAATTCAGCGAGGACGAATTTCGTGGCAGCGACAGACCTCCAGCCGATCCAGGATACGGATCAGCCGGACCCGCCGGCGATGCGGCCGCGCGGTCCTGCCGGGCTGGGGCTGTCAGGCAAGCTGCTGCTGCTCACCGTCCCCCTGGTGATGATCGCAGCGATCCTGCTTTACGTCCCCGCCATCGCCAACTTCTGGGTCAACCGGCTCAACGACCGCGTCGCGGCGGCCAATACGGCGGCGCTGGTGCTGGACGCCGCGCCGCTCGGCATGGTCCCCGATTCGCTGTCGCGCGAGATCCTGAAAAGCATCAATGCCCGCGCCGTCGCCATCAAGATGGGGCAGCAGCGCCGGCTGCTCGCCAGCGACAATTTGCCCTCCGCGATCGAGCACGATGTCGACCTGCGCGACATGACCGTGTGGGAGGCGATTACCGGCTCGTTCCAGATGATGCTGGAGACCGGCAACCAGCCGATCCGCATCGTCGGCCCCGGCGTCGGCAACGCCCAGTTCGTCGAAATCGTCACCGACGAACTGCCGCTGCGGCAGTCGATGTACCGCTTCTCCCGCAATGTCGTGGTGGTCGCGCTGATCATCGGGGTGCTGACCGCGGGCCTGGTCTATCTCGCGCTCCACTATCTCTTCGTGCGGCCGATGCGGCGGCTCACCGCCAGCCTGGTCGGCTTCCACGAAAACCCCGAAAGCGCGGCCCGGATCATCGTGCCGAGCCAGCGCAGCGACGAGATCGGCGTGGCCGAACGCGAATTGTCCGACATGCAGCGCGACCTGATGTCGATGCTGCATCAGAAGAGCCGCCTTGCCGCGCTCGGCCTCGCGGTGTCCAAGATCAACCACGATCTGCGCAATCTGCTGGCCTCGGCGCAGCTCCTGTCAGATCAGCTCGCCAGCGTGCCGGACCCGCGGGTGCAGCGCTTTGCGCCAAAGCTGGTGCGCTCGCTCGAGCGCGCCATCGCCTTCTGCCAGTCGACGCTGTCCTATGGCCGCGCCCAGGAGGCCGCGCCCGACCGCCGCATGATCATGATCGAGCCCGTGGTGCTGGAGGTGCGCGAGACCGCGGGCCTTGCCAGCGACGCCTCGATCGCCTGGGTCGCCGCGATCGAGCGCGGGCTCGCGGTCGATGCCGACCCGGACCAGCTGTTCCGCGTGCTGCTCAATCTCGTCCGCAACGCCGCCCAGGCGCTGGAAAGCCATGCCTCGGCCGAGGGCGGCGCGCAGCAGATCCGGATCACGGGCAAGCGCGAAGGCGCCGTTGCCATCCTCGAGGTCTCCGACACCGGCCCGGGCGTGCCCCAGAAGACCCGGGATCACCTGTTCGAGGCGTTCCAGACGTCGGGGCGCCCCGGCGGCAGCGGACTTGGCCTTGCCATTGCGGCCGAACTGGTCCGCGCCCATGGCGGCGACATCCATCTGGTCGAAGGCACTCTCGGCGCCACCTTCCGGATCGTCATCCCCGACCGCCCCGTGGAACTCCTCTCCATCCGCAACGAGCGGCAGCGGGCGTAGGTCGGTCAAAGGCCGACGTTTCCACTAGCTTTGCCTACCCATCCGTCATTCCGGGCCTGGTCCTGCGGGCCATCCCGGAATGACGACGGTGAGGTGGAAATACGCGAAAATCTCCCCATCCCAGACCTTGCCAACCGCGACAAGAGCGGTTAGTCAGAGCGCTCTTTCGCACCCCTCCGGCGCTGTCCGGAGGCTGCCTGCGGGCCAAAGCCCGCACTGTTCGCGAAAAACGCGCCCGTAGCTCAGCTGGATAGAGCATCAGACTACGAATCTGAGGGTCGGACGTTCGAATCGTTCCGGGCGCGCCATTTTCCGGTCTTGCACGATATCGGTGCTCGGCGTCGGCGACGACGAGACTCAGTGCGCGCTGGCTGGAAGGCCAGGGATCAGGGCCGTTGTGCTGCCCCGCCTTCAAACTTGTGTCGCGCGATTCTGGATCAAGATTGCCGCGACCGATCGCCTGGACGATTTCATCACGCCGAGACCGGCATCGCTCCCGTGACCGGATCGCAGCTTCAGGACAAGGCTTTGTCTTTCGGCTAGCGAGCGCCGTCCGGAGCCTGCGAACCCATCGGCAGTTGTTGCGGTGCGTCGCGCGTCCTGCACACGTCGTGCTTGACGAGGAAGATGGCGCAACCTAGCGTTTGGCGCGGCAAGCCGAGGGCTGGCGAGCAGGCGCGTGAGAGCAAGTGCATACGATGCCGGTCGACCCGGTGGTGTCGCTGTGCTCTGAATCGAACTGCTCGCGCGATGCGGACGTATTCGCGAGGGGCAATGACTCACGAATCCACTCTTCCATCTCGCGAAGCAGCCGGCGAGAGCACGGCTGCGACCGACGTCTCCGCGATCACCCCATCCGGACGCAAGATCGTCGTCTTCGCCGACGGAACGGGAAACGCGTTCTCGACGCAGGAGTCGAACGTCTGGCGGCTTTACGAAGCGCTCGACCGCACCAAACCGGACCAGATTGCCTATTACATCAAAGGTGTCGGCACCGCCGGCTGGAAGCCGTTCGCGATCCTCGACGGGATCACGGGTATCGGCGTTCCGTCAAACGTTCGCACTCTCTATCGCTTTCTTTGCTGGACCTGGAAGCCCGGCGACGAGATCTACATCTTCGGATTCAGCCGGGGCGCCTTCACGGCACGCACGCTCGCGGGATTGATCGCATCGGAAGGCCTCGTCCCTGCCGCCATCGACGGCGAGGGGGTCTCGCACGCCGACATGGAGCGCAATGCGATGGCGGCCTGGCGCGCCTATCGCAGCAAGAGCGTGAAATCGGGGCAGGTGTGGCCGACCGTGCTGGTGGGACGATGGATCCGCGATGCGATCCTGCTCGCCAGGCAAATGACGATCGGGAAGCTTCTCAAGCACCTATCGTATGACGAGGTCCAGGTAAAACGCAAAGAGGCCGACGATTGCCTCGAGCGCGAGATGCGCGCAAGCGCCGGCCCCGATGTGTCGCCGGAGCAGATCGCCGAAAGCAGGCGGGACAACGTCCACGTCGAGTTTCTCGGCGTCTTCGATACCGTCGAGGCGTTCGGGGTGCCGATCGAAGAGCTTCGCGTCGCGATCGACTACGTGATATGGCCGATCTCGTTCCGCAACGGGAAGCCCCATGCGAAGATCAAGCGCATCCGCCATGCGCTGGCTCTCGATGACGAGCGCACCACCTTTCACCCGATCCGCTTCGATCAGAGCGACGAGAACGAGGAGCAGAGGAAACGGGGACGCATCAAGGAGGCCTGGTTCGCAGGCGTGCATTCCGATGTCGGTGGTGGTTATCCGGACGGCAATCTCTCTTATGTCCCGCTGACCTGGATGGCCGGTCAGGTCGAGAACGATTTGCGTTTCCAGCCGAACCGCATCGATTATTTCCGCGCGTATCAGTCGGTGATCGGACCGGTGCATGATTCGCGGGCGGGTGCCGCGATCATGTATCGCTACAGTCCCCGGCCCATCGAGAACGACCCTGCCTATGGCGGACCGCCGGTGGTCCACCACAGCGTCGTTCAGCGCATGTTGCACGGCTCCGACAATTACGCGCCGATCACCCTTCCGGCGGAGGCGCGCGTCTGGCTGCCGGGAACGACCGGCGAAACGGCGGATCTGACCGAGCCCGCGCGGGCCCGCGTACGGACGAGCTGGCAAGCACCGGCCGCTTCGAGCCAGGCCCGCCAGGACAACGCCGCCGCAGGAGAGGCAGCCGTCCGGCAGTTGCCGCCGCCGAACTCCGGCATCGTGCAACTCACGCTCGACATCGTCTGGTGGCGCCGCGTCTCCTATTTCGTGCTGCTGGCTCTGCTGGCCGTCGTTCTCGCATGGCCGAAGCTTGCCGCAGAGATCGTCGCAGGCCTGAGATATCTGGCTGAACTGGTCGGACTGAGCCGCTTTTACGGAGGATTGGAGGAGGGCAACGACAGGGTCGCCCGCGTGCTCGCGATTCCGTTCGATATCGTCAAGACGTTCGTCCCCGCGGCCGCGGGTGTATGGCTCGATACGGCGCGGACATATCCGCTGCTGACCATCGTCCTCGCTCTCCTGATCTATGCCGCGCTGAAATGGGCGACGTCTCTGCGCGACCGGATCCACGCCCGTGCGCGCCTCGCATGGATTCATCCTGATCGAAAGATCGCGGGCGACGAACGCAAGGCGATGATGCCGCAGGGGCAGGATGGATCGCGCAGCTTCGCCCGAAAAAGGCGCCTCGGCCCGGTCTCCAATGGCCTGGCAAAGCTGTTCTCGACATGGATATTCCCGGGAACGCTTCTGCTTGGCCTTTTCGCCGTGCTCGTCGTCGCCAGCGGCCGCTCGGCGTTCAACTGGTACGCGGGTCGCAATACGCCCATGTGCGCGACCGCGGGCGAGACGGTCGTCCCCGAACAGCTGGTGAAGGCAGAGAAGCTGTTCGAGACGAGCTCCATGTGCTGGGGCAGTGGTCTCTTCCTCGAGAAAGGCTACAAGTACCGCATCCTGATCAAGGTGAAGGAGCCCTGGTTCGATCGTACGATCATGTCGGGGCCGAACGGCTTCCAGCGTCCGCTCCTCAGCGCGCACGGGATCGCGCTGCCCGTCCGTCGATGGTACGGAGCCGACTGGTTTCAGCCGATCGCGCGTATCGGCAAATGGGGGACGGACGAGCTTGCGCTCGTGGCGGTCAACCAGATGCCGGCGGATGAGGCGCCGCGCAAGATCCCGCCGAAGCTCGAGAAGGAGCTTCCGGATCACGTGGAGTACAGTCCGACCGCTGAGATGACGAAGAAGAATCGGAACGCGGGCTGTCGCCTGCTTGCGTTCGACCGGATCGATCCGTCGGCCCTGCCCGCAGCCCAGGAGACCTGGAAGCAGCAGGGATTTGCAGAGCAATTCGTCGCGGAGTTCATCGCGCCGGAGTCAGGCGAGCTGTTTCTTTATCTGAACGATGCAATCCAGATTCTGCCCTTCCTCGGTCCCTACGATTGTTACTACGGCAACAACAGCGGCACCGCGGAGGTCTACCTGCAGCGCGTGCCGATGCCGATGCCGCTGACGTCGAATTGACGGCGCTCACCTGCCGACGGTGACCCAGGCCTGCGCCTTCTTCCGCCAGTCCTCGTCGAAGCGCGCAGCGATGTCCCTTGCCGCATCCCGCGAGAGAAGCCGCTCGATGGCGGAGGTCTCGGCCTCGCCGATATCGGGGACATCGGCGTATCCGAGATTGGCGAGCCGCCTTGCAAACGGCGGATGCGTCGTGTCCGGATCGTGCTCGCGCGTGAGGCCGGCGACGGCGGCGGCACTCATCGGCCCGGGCGCCCTGATGTCCCCGAGCTGCTCGAACACGCGCGCGAGCGGCGGGCGCGGCGCATTGACGGCGCCCAGGACCTCCTTCTCCAGAGGGGCGTAGATGAGATCGGTAAGACGTGTTCCGCACGCCTCCGTCAGAACCAGCGCGCGCGCCATCTCGGCGCGCCCAACCTGCTCGGCGGCGCCGAGATCGGCGTTGAGCTCGTTCTCCCGCGACAGCGCGCGATATTCCCTCTCGAGCCATTCGAGCAGGGAGTGGAGCAGGGCCCGTGCAATGCGTCCGGTGATGGTCCGGTCCGGATCGGCGTAGAACAGCACGTTTTCGGAAGCTGCGATGAAATCCGCAAGGTTGATGCTTCCCGAGGTGTGCCGGAGCCGGGCATGGGCCACCTCATGGGCGATGATGGCGCGAAGTGCGCGCTCGTCGAGGACGATCAGCAGCGGCAGGCCGACGGTCATCGTGACCTGCCGCCCGAACAGCCCGGCATATCGGCTGACCTCGCCGATCGAGGCGTTGAAGTCCGTATCGATCCGCAGGCTGCGGTTCGATCGGACGAAGTCCGGGTCGAGCTCCTTCCACGCCGCCCAGAGGCCCGGGGCGGCCTCCTCGTTCGCCTCGAAACTGCGATGCTTGGGCGCGGGCAGCAGCAGCAGGCCGATCGCGACCGCCATCGCGGCCGTGAAGATCGAGAACACGATCGGCGCCGTCGCCAGCGTCGCGATCGTGTAACGATCCAGCGCCATCAGCCAGACGGCCAGGATCGCGCAGGCCAGCGCCACGACCGGAAGAACGGCGTAGCGACCAAGGCGCAGGATGATTTTCAGAACAAGGCGTCTCATCTGCGCCCTGCGCGAAATCCAGCGGCGACAAAGGCCTCCAGACAACAAAGCATTTAAGCCGCCGACGATTCCAGATGTGTCGCGACATCTTTGTCAGGGGAGTTCCTGAAGTCAATCGCGACCTCGAGTCGAGCAACGGCAAAGCCGAATGGCGGCAGATCGCGCCGCCGCCATTCGAAACCCGTCAGGCCGTTCGCGTGCCCTCACGCCGTGGCGAGCGCGGGCTGCACTGGCCGCCGGCCGATCCTCAGCGACAGCAGCGCCGCGACGATGCCTGTCGCGCCGGCGATCATGAAGGCCTGCAGATAATCACCCTGCGCCGAGCGCATGAAGCCGGCGAAGACGGTGGCGCTGGCCGCTCCCAGTTGATGGCCCGCGACCACCCAGCCGAAGATCAGCGGCGCGTTCTTGTCGCCGAAGGTCTCGTTGGCGATGCGCACGGTCGGCGGCACGGTCGCGATCCAGTCGAGCCCGTAGAACGCCGCGAACACCGTCAGGCTGACAAGCGAGAAGTCCGAATAGGGCAGGTAGATCAGCGACAGCCCGCGCAGCCCGTAATAGAAGAACAAGAGCTTGCGCGGATCGAAACGGTCGGTGAGCCAGCCCGACAGCGTGGTGCCGAACAGGTCGAAGAACCCCATCAATGCGAGCAGGCTTGCGGCCTGCACTTCGAAAATGCCGTGGTCGCCGCAGAACGCGATCAGATGGGTGCCGACGAGGCCGTTGGTGGTGAAGCCGCAGATGAAGAAGGTCGCGAACAGGAACCAGAAGGTCGGCGTCTTCGCCGCGCGCACGAGGTTGCTGATCGCCGCGACGAACGGATTGCCCTGCGCCGGCGCTGCGGGCGCGTCGTCATGCGCGCTGCCGTAGGAGCGCAGGCCGACCGACGCGGGCCGCTCCGGCACCAGGACATAGACCAGCGGAATCAGCGCCGCGCAGCATGCGGCCACCGTCAGCACCACCGGCTTCCAGCCGCCCCATTCGACCAGCGCCGCAAGGCCCGGCATGAAGATGAGCGTGCCGGTCGCGGTGCTCGCGGTCAAAAGTCCCATGACGAGGCCGCGATTGGTGGTGAACCAGCGGTTGACGATGGTGGCGCCGAGCACGTTGGCCACCGCGCCCGAGCCGATGCCGGACAGCAGTCCCCAGGTCAGGAACAATTGCCACGGCGCGGTCATGAAATAGCTCGCGCCCGTCGAAGCGGACATCAGCGCCAGCGCGCCCAGCACCGTGCGGCGGATGCCGAAGCGCTGCATCACGGCGGCGGCGAACGGCCCCGCGAGGCCATAAAGGAAGATGCCGATCGCGGCCGACGACGAGATCACGCTGACGTCCCAGCCGAACGCCTTCTGGAGCGGCAGCATCAGCACGCCCGGCGTCGAACGCAGGCCGGCTGCGGCCAGCAGCGCCAGGAAGATCACCGCGACGACCACGAACGCGTAGTTCGGGCCGAACGGCCGCCTCGAGACCGATTGAACGGAGGCAGGTTGAATGGAAGAAGGGGGCATGTTACTTACCGGTACGTATTGCGATGCGGCATTAGTACGTACCGGTCAGTAACATTGTCAAGCCCATCTGGAAGGCAGCGAAGCCGATGAAGAAGAAAGTCGAAACCCCAGCGGACCCGCCGCTCCGGGCCGCCGACCGGATTCGCGCCTCCGCCAGCGAGCTGTTCTACCGCGAGGGCATCCGCGCCGTCGGCGTCGACGAGGTGGTGGACCGGGCCGGCGTGACCAAGCCCAGCCTCTATCGCAGCTTCGCCTCCAAGGACGATCTCGCCGCCGCCTATTTGCGCGATTACGATTTGAGCTTCTGGGAGAACTTCGAGCGTCCCGGCGGCAAATCCTACCCTGACGCGCGCGACCATGTGCTGGCCTATATCGCCCAGCTGTCGGCGCGCGCCGTGCGCAAGGGCTATCGCGGCTGCGGCCTCAGCAATGCCGCGGTGGAATATCCGGCACGAGACAATCCGGCGAGGCAAGTCGCCGAAGCGCACAAGAAGGTCTTCCGCAAGCGCCTGCGCGAGCTTGCTGGCGCCATGGGCGCGCGCCAGCCCGCGGTGCTGGGCGATGCGCTGCTGCTGCTGATCGAAGGCATCTACGTCACCGGCCAGCAATCGGAGGACGGCCCGGCGCAATCGGCGCTCGCGGCGGCGAAGCTGCTGATCGATGCGGGTGTGAAGGCGGGGTGAGGGTGGGCGCCGGACAGCCTTGTCCGGAGATCATGCGCCACCTTCTTCGGCGTGGCTGTGGCCCCGAAAGTTCCATCCTGTGTGGAGGATGCGCGCGACCGCCGCCAATGTGCGCCGTCCAGCGGAATCGGCTTTGAAATTTCAATGAACGAGCGACGGTGAGAGATCTCGGTAAATCGCCGGATCTCTTCACCGCCGCGACGTCGATCAGTGCATATGACCGATCAGGTAGATGCCGCCGCCAACGAACAGGACGGCCGGTACTGCCCACAGAATGATGACGGGCATGGTCGCCTCACTGGGGCTGCTGCGGCTAGTTGGTGGTGCAGACCTTGACGGTCTTCATCCCGGCTTCGGCTTCGGTGCGGCTCTTGTAGACCGTTCCGGAGGGGCTCACGACCGTCATGGTCGTGTCGACAGGCTTCTTGTCGATGATGGTGCACCGCTTCGTCTTCACGTCCTGCACGACGTAGAATTCGTCGGCCGCGAATGCCGGGGTCACGAAGGCTGCGATCAGCGTCGCAGCGGCAACGGTCTTAAAGGTCATATCATCCTCCTCCATTGCCCCGAGGAGTTCCACGGGGTGGAGCTTCAATGGGAAAAAGTGGCAATTGGTTCCTAGGGCTGAGGACGTCGCAGCAGTGACGAGGTTCGTCGCGGCGCCGCATCCGGCGGCGGAGAGAACATGGTCAAGACGTTGCTGCTGATGTCTGTGCCGCCGTGTTGGCGTGGCAAGCACCCATCCGCGCAGGCTCAGCGGTGGTGAACGGACGTGGGCCCGCCGGTTCCGGTCGATATGCCACTTTTTCCCGAATCCAGGAACGTTCGTTTCGGTGCGTGGTTGATGTGCGATTTTGTTGGAGGACGCCATGATCAAACGCCAATTAATGACCACGACAGCAGCCATACTGATGTCGACCGCCGCATTCGCGCAAAGCAACTCCAGGGACCTGCCGAGCGCAAACCCGTCGGCGCAACAGACCGAGAAATCGGCGCCGGCCCCCCAGACGTCTCAGCAATCGCCCACGACTTCGACGCAGAGCCAGGCTTCGCCCGCGCCCGCCTCGTCCCCGGCCGGTTCGGCTTCCTCTGCTTCTCCAACGCAGAACACTGCCGCGGACGGTAACCGCACCAACCAGAACGTGACGTCCACGAACGGCAACGCCGGCACTTCCGCGCAAGGCAGTCAGCAACCCGCGACGGCCAACCAGCAACAGTCGGCCAGTCCCCCGCCCTCCACGGGCGCCAACCAGGCACAGCAGGCGCCGGCCTCCGGCAATTCGCCGAGCCCTTCGGCGCAACGGCAGGATAACCAGCAGAATGCGGCCGGCCGAACGGGTTCGGAAAGGACCAATGTCTCGGTCGAACTCAACGACAGGCAGAGGACCCGCGTCAGCGAATCCGTCTCTCATCTGAACGTCCGGCCTCTCACCAGCGTCAATTTCTCGGTCTCGGTGGGGGCGGCTGTTCCGCGCGACGTGCAGCTTCAGCCGCTTCCGGCCGATGTCGTCGAAATCGTTCCGCAGTATCGGGGCTACAACTTCGTGCTGGTCCGCGACGAGATCGTGATCGTCGATCCCTCAAGCTATCAGATCGTCGCCACGATGCCATATTCCGGGCGATCGACCGCGGCTGCGCCGGAGCCTCGCGAGCAGCGCAAGGTGACCTTCAGTGACCGCGATCGGGAGACGGTCCGCAAGCACGTGCGGGCGGCTCCCGCCGAGCGGCGGACGACAGGAAGTACGGTGCGAACCGAAATCCGCAGAGGCGAGCGCGTGCCGGACAGCGTCGAGGTCGAAGCCTTCCCGGAAGAGGTCTACCGGGATGCGCCGACGCTGCGCGAGTATCGCTACATCCACCGCGACAGCCGCACCTACATTGTCGAGCCGCAGGAGCGGCGCATCATCGAAGAGATCGACTGAACGACGCGCCAGGAAGAGGAGAAAACGATGAAGACCATTCTGCTTGCGGCCGCCGCTTTGGCCTCGCTCGCAACCGCCGCCTCGGCCGCGCCGCTGACCCCAGGGACGCCGGCCACATCGGAGACGACAAACGTCGAACAGGTTCGCCTGGTCTGCGACGAATACGGGCGCTGCTATCGGTCGCGCGGTCCGCGCTACGTCCAGCGCTACGTCGATGACGACGTCTACGTCGCGCGCCGCAACTACGGCTATTATGGCGGACCGCGCTATTACAATCGCGGCTATGGCTCCTACGGCGGGCCGAGCATTGGATTCAGCTTCGGCAATCGCGGCTGGTAATGGACGAGACGATATAGGAAGGGGGTTGCCTCGACGGACGGCCCCTTCTCTTATGCCGCCTCGATGCGCTTCCCGTTTCGTTCGAACCGATATCGTCGAATTCGGCGCATCGGGAGGAACGATTGCCGAAAATTCCCGTTTCACTCCGGATCCCGATCGACGGGCTCGCGCTGTGGGGATTCATGCCTGTCGTCAGATATTTCATTTTTGTCGGCAGTGCGCTTTTCGTCCTGCTCCTGGCCGCCGATCGATATCTGCCTGGGCCTGCCGATCGCTCGGCTGCAATTGATGTCGACCGAAGCATTATCCGGATCCGCTCCGCGCGGATGCTCCCGGAGAAAATCGTTTTCGACACGGCGAATCCGCTCGTGGCGGCGGCGTCCGCTCTTGCCGTGAACGAACAGCGCGAGGATCCGCGGCAGGCGCTTGCGATGATGCCGCAGAGCCAGGCCGCGCAGCCCGCGCCACCTCCGTCCGGTCGCATCGTCAAACGCCGCACTTCCCGTCCGCATCTTTCGTTCCGGAAGCCGGTCGAACGACGCGTGGCGCTGGACCACGAGTCGTTCGGCGGATGGTGATGCGAAAGGAGATTCGAACATGCGGGCGAGCCCGGCCCCGCATCGCAAGTCTAACCGGGATGAGTGTGAACGGCATCGGGAGAGAAAAAATGAAGGTTCTTCTACTGACTTCTGCGACCGCGCTTATGGCGGTCCTCGCGTTATCCGCCCCCGCGTCCGCGAGGCTCGGCATGGCTCCGATTGCCACGACGCAGGACGACGCGGTGATCCACGTGCGTGGCGGTGGTCACGGCCACGGCCACGGTCATCTTGGCTGGCATGGCGGTGGTCGTGGTCACCACTACGGCTGGTACAGGGGGCGCGGTAACTGGAGGCATCATCACTAGGGCGAGTGGGGCGGGCGGCAACGGCCGGCCCGCCTCGCGACGTTTTGCCGTGTCCGCTGCCGCCATCGCGCCACCTGGGCTCGATCAGGGCATCCCGGCGCGGCGGCATCGGGCGGACGATGAGGATTCGCCGTCCATGCAGGAACATCCACCTTTTCCCCCACGTTGAAATGCAGCTCTAGAGCGGTTCCTCGCCATGAAAAACTTTTCCAACGCCGCATTTTCTCCCGAGGTGATCGAAGTCATGACCGCTGCCCTCGCAGCCGGGGTTGCGACCCTGCCCGAGCCCACGCATTCCTCGCACGTCAACGCGCTCGCCGAATCGATCCTGCGCACCGCCAGTGCGGGCGAGCGCAACGTAGCGAACTTGCAGAGGATCGCCCTCATGGAGCTTCAACTGGCGCAGCGCAACTGATGAGGCCCAACATGAAGACAGCAGCCGCCGTCGTCCTTGCGCTGTGGGCCGCCTTGTCCACGGCCTGGGCCGACAACTGGACGACCTATCGCATTCCCGAATCCGGAACCTCGGTCGACATTCCCGCATCGCTCTTCACGGAGCTTGCCGGGAAGCCTGACGGTTACGGCCAGCAATTTCGCACGTCCGACGGCCGCGCGGATCTCACCGTGCAGGCCGTTGCCAACCAGCAAGGACTGTCGCCGGCCGAATTCCTGGCCAGGAAGGATCCGCCGCCGGGGATCGTCTATAAGCGGATCACGCCGGAATTCTTCGTGGTCTCCAGCATCAAGCGTGGCAAGATCTGGTATGATCGCTGCAATTTCTCCCCGCGCTACGTGCATTGCGTGCTGATCAATTATCCGGCCACCGAGAAGCGACAATGGGACCAAGTCGTGACGCGGATCAGCCATAGCCTGAGCGGCAACTGATCCTTGGGGCGACGCAAAGGCTGCCCGAACAAGTCGGGCAGCAGTTGGTGACGAATAGTTCGTTTCCGCGCGAAGTGACTAAGCGGCTCGCGTGCAAGACGGCGCCCAGAGCCTTCGCAGCTTCGGTTCTGCGCCAATCAGAACCGATATGTCTAGCGCGCGGTCGTCGAGGTCGTGGACATGGTCAGCTTCGAGCCCGGCACGTGCGACATCGTCTTGGTGGTCGGCCCCACCTCTTCGCCGGCCTTGACCTGGGTGCGCGTATGCGAACGGCTGAACGTGCCGCCCTTGTGAGCTTGCGCGCGGGCATTGGAATTCATCAGGTGCTTGCCCGGACCGATCTCCCACCCGCGCGCCACGCCTTGGTCGACCAGCTCATCGACGCATATCTTCGTCGTCTCGGAGGCGAGCGGCCCATCAAGCCGTTCGAGCGCCTCGCCATCAACACGTTTGGCGCCAGCTTGGCGGACGACCTTGCGGCAAAGCTGATGACGCGGGACAACATTGCCGTTCTGCTGCAAACCGGAACGGTACGAAGCAACGTCGAGCTCGGCAGCATTCCCCCGCTTGCGGACGTCGATCTGTCGAACGTACCGGCGCTCATGGGACGCATCGTCCTGATCAAGCCGGTCGAGTCTTCCCTTCGGCTGGGCGCAAGTCGCGATGTCGGCAGCATCAGCATGCATTTTGCCGCCAATGGCTGGCGGCTTTCAGCGGTGAACCTGCCGTCGACGATGATGGCAAAGCTCGTTGAGCGACTGCCGGCGCGCTAGGAATCAGCGCCACCCGAGCGCCGGCGCGACGTGTTTCAAGATCGCCTCGATCGCATGCGCACAATAGTCCACGCCGAGCTGGTTCGGGATCGTCAACAACAGCGTATCCGCCTCGGCGATCCCCTCGTCCTGCTTGAGCTGCTCGATCAGCGCATCGGGCTCTGCCGCATAACTCCGGCCGAAGATCGCGCGCGTCCGCGGGTCGATGAAGCCGATCTGGTCTTCGCCGCCGCGCTCGCCGCCGAAATAGGCGCGGTCGCGATCGTCCATCAGCGCGAAGATGCTGCGGCTCACCGACACGCGGGGTTCGCGGGTGTGGCCGGCCTCCTTCCATGCGGCGCGATAGGCGCGGATCTGCGCGGCCTGCTGCAGATGAAAGGCCTCGCCGGTCTCGTCGTTCTTGAGAGTCGAGCTCTGCAAATTCATGCCGTGCCTGGCCGCCCACACCGCGGTCGCGTTCGAGCCTGCACCCCACCAGATCCGTTCGCGCAGGCCTTCTGAGTGGGGTTCGAGGCGCAGCATTCCCGGCGGATTCGGAAACATCGGCTGCGGATTGGGTTTTGCAAAACCCTCGCCGCGCAGGATGTCGAGGAAGACCTCTGCATGGCGCCGGCCCATGTCGGCATCGCTCTGCCCCTCGGCCGGCTGGTAGCCAAAATAGCGCCAGCCATCGATCACCTGCTCGGGCGAGCCGCGGCTGATGCCGAGCTGCAGCCGCCCGCCGGCGATGAGATCGGCGCTGCCGGCATCCTCCGCCATGTAGAGCGGGTTCTCATAGCGCATGTCGATCACGGCCGTGCCGATCTCGATTGTGCTGGTCTTCGCACCGACGGCGGCGAGCAGAGGGAAGGGCGAGGCCAGCTGGCGCGCGAAATGATGCACGCGGAAATACGCGCCGTCCGCGCCGAGCTGTTCCGCCGCAATGGCAAGCTCGATCGATTGCAGCAGCGTGTCACCGGCCGAGCGGGTCTGCGATTGCGGCGAGGGTGTCCAGTGCCCGAAGGAGAGGAATCCAATTTTCTCCATGGGGGTATCTATGGATGCCGGGGAGGGGGTCGTCTTCTGACATTCAGGTGAGACGATCGATTTGGCCGGGAAAACCCGCGCGCCCCGATGATGTCACTATACGCCTGTTTTGCCCGACGGGTCAAGCGCTTTGCGGTTTTTCGGAAATCCTACGCTCGAACGACACGCTCAGGGCGATGACGGCTGCTCCCAATCGCGTTGCACCTTAAGTCTTTGATTTCGCTATCCCCGGCTACTGTGCATGGGGTTGTTTTCGAAATTCTTGTCGCTGGGGCGCATCGCGACGAGCTTGTTCGCGTCCGCCCGCTACTTCATCACCCGCAAGCCTTTGGTCGTGAACCGCTGCGTCTTGTCGCCGGGGCGCACCGGACGCCGTGTGCCGGCTGCCTTGCCGGTGCCGGGCGGCTGGTGCGCGGGGACGAGCTGGTCGGGGCGGGAGCCGATCAGATCGGCGCGGCCCATCGCCTTCAGCGCCTCGCGCAGCACCGGCCAGTTGTCGGGGTCGTGGTAGCGCAGGAAGGCCTTGTGCAGGCGGCGCTGGCGCAGCCCCTTGATCGCCTCGACCTTGTCGCTGCCGCCGCGCCGCACGCCGCGCAGCGGGTTGACGCCGGTGTGGTACATCGCGGTCGCGGTCGCCATCGGCGAGGGCAGGAAGGTCTGCACCTGATCGGCGCGATAGCGGTTCTTCTTCAGCCACAGCGCGAGGTTCATCATGTCCTCGTCGGTGGTGCCCGGATGCGCGGCGATGAAATACGGGATCAGGTAATATTTCTTGCCGGCCTGCTCGGCGGCGGCATCGAACATCCGCTTGAACTGGTTGTAGGCGCCGATGCCGGGCTTCATCATCTTGTCGAGCGGGCCGCGCTCGGTATGCTCAGGGGCGATCTTCAGGTAGCCGCCGACGTGATGGGTGACGAGCTCCTTGATGTATTCGGGGCTCTCGACCGCGAGGTCGTAGCGCACGCCGGAGGCAACCATCACCTTCTTGATGCCCTTGGTCTCGCGCACTTTGCGATAGAGCCGGATCAGATCGTCATGCGAGGTGTTGAGGTTCGGGCAGATCTCCGGGAAGACGCAGGACGGCCGCCGGCACGCCGCCTCGACCTTCGGATCCTTGCACGCCATCCGGTACATGTTGGCGGTGGGACCGCCGATGTCGGAGATCACGCCGGTGAAGCCCGGCGTCTTGTCGCGGATCTTTTCGATCTCGCGCAGGATCGATCCCTCGGAGCGGTTCTGGATGATGCGTCCCTCATGCTCGGTGATCGAGCAGAAGGTGCAGCCGCCGAAGCAGCCGCGCATGATCGTGACCGAGAACTTGATCATGTCCCAGGCGGGGATCTTGGCCTCGCCATAGGATGGATGCGGGGCGCGCGCGTAGGGAAGATCGTAGACCGCGTCCATCTCCTCGCTGGTCAGCGGGATCGGCGGCGGATTGAGCCAGAGATCGCGATCGCCATGACGCTGCACCAGCGGCCGCGCGTTGCCGGGATTGCTCTCACGATGCAGCACGCGCGAGGCGCGCGCATAGGCTTCCTTGTCCTGCTCGACCTGCTCCAGCGCCGGCAGCCGGATCACGGTTAAGCCTTTCGTCCGCGATGCGCCTTCGTCCGCGGAATCGAGATCGTCAGCGTGCAGCTCCGCATAGTCCTCGGGCACGCGGCGGAACAGTGCGACGCCCCTGATGTCGTCGAGCGCGCGCGGCGCTTCGCCGGCGGCGAGCCGCTGCGCGACTTCGACGACGGCGCGCTCGGCATTGCCGTAGAGCAAGAGGTCAGCCTTGGCGTCGGCCAGCACCGAGCGGCGCACCTTGTCGGACCAGTAATCGTAATGCGCGATCCGGCGCAGCGAGGCCTCGATGCCGCCGAGCACGATCGGCACGTCCTTGAACGCCTCGCGGCAGCGCTGGGCGTAGACGACGGTGCAGCGGTCCGGCCGCTTGCCGCCTTCGCCGCCGGCCGTGTAGGCATCGTCGCTGCGGATGCGGCGGTCCGCGGTATAGCGGTTCACCATGGAGTCCATGTTGCCGCCGGTGACGCCGAAGAACACTTTTGGCTTGCCGAGCGCCTTGAACGGCTCGGCCGAATGCCAGTCCGGCTGCGAGATGATGCCGACCCGAAAGCCTTGCGCCTCCAGCAGCCGGCCGATGATCGCCATGCCGAAGCTCGGGTGGTCGACATAGGCGTCCCCGGTCACCAGCACGATGTCGCAGGCATCCCAGCCGAGCGCGTCCATCTCGGCGCGGCTCATGGGAAGGAAAGGCGCCGGCTGGCGCGGCCGCGCCTGGGCCATCAGGGGCTTTTCGGCGGTGATGATCTGGGTGTCCATGGCGCCTAGGCATAGGACTCCGGGCCGGCGAATACAACCGACGGACGCGTGAAAGATGGCGGTTCCGCGGGGACGCCCAATTCGGCCGCACGACGAGGACGAGACATGGCTCGGGACTGTGACGGCGTCCACAGACCCGCGGGCGGTGCCGCGTCATCTTCCCGTCAGTTGCAAGGGAGAGATCCATGTTCCTGGTCGATGCGCTGCTGATCCTGGTGATGTTGTTTTTCCTGTTTCTGCCGATCACCGATCGCAGGACGGTGCAGATGAGGCTCGGCATGATCTGTGTGCTGCTGGCGGTGTTTTCAGTTTCCGTCACGCGCACCCCCGTCGTGCCGGTGCTGCTCGCCAGCATCGCCTCGCCCCCTGGAGCCGTCCGCGTCCCGCGCATGCATATGAGCGATCCGTCTTCCGGGTTCTCACCGCGGCCGACATCGGATATCCGATTGCTCCATGGGCAAGGAAACTTCTGAGGGTAGTCGGGACGCGGTCACCGGCGCGCGGTCCACGGGCGCCTGGCTCGGCGCTGTCGCGCTGATCGGCTTCATCCTGGTGGCGACCGCGCAGGCCTCCAATCAGATTCTCGCGCGCGGGCTCGCCGGCTCCGTCCCGCCCTTCGCGCTCGCCTTCTTCCGCTGGAGCATCGTCGCCATCGGGCTCGCGCCGCTTGCGCTCGCCGAGATCCGCGCCGGCCGCGTGCCGCTGGGCGGGAACGTCTGGCCGATCCTCGCCGCCGGCTTCATGGGCATGTTCCTCTGCGGCGGTCCGGTCTATGCCGCGGGCATCTCGACGACCGCGATCCACATCGCGCTGATCATGGCGCTGTCGCCGATCACCGTGCTGATGATTTCCGCTGCGCTCGGCATCGAGCATGTCGGTCCGCTGCAATGGCTCGGCACGGCGCTTGCGCTCGCCGGTGCCTTGCTCATCATCTCCGGCGGTCATCCGGAGACCCTGTTCGCACTGGAGACGGCCGCGGGCGACGGCCTCGTCGTGATCGCGATGCTCGGCTGGTCGGGCTACACGCTGCTGCAATCGCGCGCTGCGCCCAAGGCATCGCTGCTGGCGCGCATGAGCCTGTTCGCAGGCGCAGGCGCGCTGTTCTCGCTGCCGCAGGCGGTGGTCGAGATGTGGACCATGCCGGCGCAGGTCTTCAGCACGAAAGCGCTTCTCGCCTATGTCTTCGCCGGCATCGTTCCTGGTCTGCTCGCCTATGCCGGCTTTGCCTGGCTCGGCGGCAAATTCGGTTCGGTCCGGACTTCACTTGTTCTTTATCTCGGGCCGATCGCGAGCGCCCTGCTGTCGTTCGCAATTCTCGGTGAGCCGCCGAAGCTGATCCACCTGTTCGGCGGGGTGCTGATCCTTGGCGGCGTCTGGGCAAGCCTGCGCAGATAGTTCCATCCGCCGGCGTTGCGGATCGTGCCAGGGAACCAACCGCCCCTCGCGAACATTCTGACCCAGGCACGGGCGTGAGCCCCGCTCGCGCGCGCCTCGGCAGATGCGGCGCCAGTGCCTGCAACCGGATTTTTGCCTTGACGCTCGCTTGGGGGCGATGGGGGACTTGTGAGTACGGTCATAGAGAACTTGCTGGCACGCAAGCAGAAGCTCGTCGAGGAACTCGAGAAGGCGGAAACCGTCGAGGACCGCGACAGGATCGAGCAGCAACTCGAGCAGATCAACACCGCGCTGGATTTCCTGGACCGGCCCGGATCGAAGGACGGCCGGTAGCTTAATCCACCTTCAGCGTTTCCACCTTCAGCGCCCTGGCATAGACCACACCCGAATTGGTGATGTGCGTGGTCATCAGCGCCTCGAAGGCCGCGAACTCGCCGCGCGCGAATGAATCCAGCAGCCTGCGATGCTCGTCGAAGGACGTGCGGGTCCGCACGTCGATCGGCGAGGTCAGATTGGTGCGCAGCGCGGCGACACGGCTGGATGCGAGCTGGTAGGATTCGACGAGATAGTGGTTGCCGCAATGGGCGAACAGCGCCTCGTGGAAAGCGGCGTCGGCGCGGCCATAGGCAATGTTGTCCTTGGCCGCGATCGCCGGCTCCATCGCCGCGATGGCCTCGCTCATCGCGGCGATCGCGCCGTCGCGATCATGGCGAAAGGCAAGCTCCGCGGCCCTGGGCTCCAGCGCGATGCGGAAGGTGCAGAGTGCGGTAATGTCTTCCGCGCTCGGCGTGAAGACAAAGCTGCCGACCTGCGGGCGGATCACCACGAGCCCCTGCGCCTGCAACTGGCCCATCGCCTCGCGCACCGGCGTGCGGCTGACGCCGAAGGAGTTCGCCACCATCTCCTCGGAGATAGCAGCGCCAAGCGCGAACTCGCCGTCGATGATGGCCTGCCGCAGCCGCTGCATCACCCGCTGCGACAGCGATTTCGGCGTATCGAGCCTGAGCGATCTCATGCGCTCTCCCGCTCAGATCACCTTGCCGGGATTGAGCAGATGATCGGGATCGAGCGCCGCCTTCAACGTCCGCATCAGTGCGATCTCGGGCTCGCTCCTGGCATGCCCCAGCCACTTTTTCTTCAAGGTGCCGATGCCGTGCTCGGCGGAGACACTGCCGCCCATCTCGCGGACGAGGCCATAGATGATCGCGTCCATCTCCTCCTTCGGCTGCTGCTCGACGGAAAGACCGGTGACCCAGGAGACGAGATGCAGATTGCCGTCGCCGATATGGCCGTAATAGACGCTCTCGCAGCCCTTGATGCCATCAGCGAGCGCGGCCTTGCAGCGCGTGACGAATTCGTCCATCCGCGCCACCGCAAGGCCGATGTCGTAGGAGATGTGCGGGCCCAGTACCTGGCCGAACTCGGCGCAGATGTCGCGCACCCGCCAGAAGGCTTGCGTCTGCACCAGCGATTGCGCCACGGCGGCATCGGCGAGCAGCCCGCGCTCCATCAGCTGTTCGAGCCAGTTCTGGAAGTGCGGCGCATCCATGCTTTCGTCGGTGCCTTGCGCCTCGACCAGCACGTAGAGACCGTGACCTGCGGCGACCGGCGGCTTCACGCCGGCGCGCGTGGTGATCACGTCCCAATAATCCGGCCACATCACCTCGAACGCCGACAGCAGCGGCCCGAGCCCGCTGCGCGCGGCCCCGAGCAGGTCGATCACCGCCGCATAATCCTTCAGCGCACAGAGCGCCGCCATGGTCGAGCGCGGCTTCGGGAACAGTTTCAGCACCACGCGGGTGATGATGCCGAGCGTGCCTTCCGAGCCGATGAAGAGATGCTTCAGATCGTAGCCGGCATTGTTCTTCATCAGCTTGTTGAGGTTGGTGATGATGGTGCCGTCGGGCAGCACCACTTCGAGACCGAGTACGAGCTCGCGCGTCATGCCGTAGCGGATCACGCGATTGCCGCCGGCATTGGTGGAGAGATTGCCGCCGATCGCGCAGGAGCCGCGCGAGCCGAGGTCGAGCGGAAAGAAGAAGCCGGCCTCGTCAGCCGCCTTCTGGATCGTCTCCAGCGGCGTGCCCGCTTTCACCGTCATCGTCATCGAGGCGCGATCGATCTCCTCGATGCCGGTCATGCGCTCCAGCGAGATCGCGACCCAGCCCGCTTCAGGCGAGGCGCCGCGGCACAGCCCGGTCAGTCCGCCCTGCGGCACGAAGGGCAGACGTGCCTGCCGGCAGGTCAGAATCGCATCGGCAACGCCCTGCGCATCGAGCGGACGGACCACCGCGCGCGGCGTCTGCGGCAGGCTCGCGCTCCAGTCATTACAATTGCGCGCAGGTACGTCGGCGCCAACAAGCACCGCGGCCGCGCCGAGCCTGTCGCGCAAGGCACCGAGCGATTGGTCGGGATGTGCGGCCGGAGTCACCATGTCCATGCGAGATCTCCTCGGATCCGGCGCGCCCGGGTGCGCCGTTGTGGCGAAGGATTGCGTCCGTCTTGTATGTAAGGTACAAGATGAAAAGTAAAGCAAAAACAAGGCTTCGCTAGGTGCGGAAGATCGTTTGGGATCAGCAACTTAGTCCGAGGCCGCAACAAAGGGTGGTTTGATGAGCGAGGCAATTCGCGGGTTCTGGGTGGCGTCGGCGACACCGCTGGCAGCCGACGGCAGCGTGGACTCCGCAAAGCTTGCGGCGCATGCCAAGCAGCTCTTCGGCAAGGGCGTCGACGGCATCGTGCTGTTCGGCACCACCGGCGAGGGTACCTCCTTCAACGTCAGCGAACGCGTCGCCACCATCGAAGCCGTGCTCAAGGCCGGTGTTGCGCCGGAGCAGATCGGAATCGGCGGCGGCTTCCCGGCCATCACCGACAGCATCGCGCTGACACGCGCCGTGCTCAGCCTCGGGCTGCGCCACATGCTGTATCTGCCGCCTTATTTCGATCGTGGCGTCTCGGCCGAGGGCATCGAGGACGCCTTTGCCGCGATCATCGACGGCGTCGCCGACGATCGCCTGCGCGCCTCGCTCTATCACATCCCGCAGGTCTCAGGCGTTGCGATCCCGACCGGCGTCGCTGCGAATTTGCGCAAGCGCTACGGCAAGGTCGTTGCGGGCCTGAAGGACTCCAGCGGCGACTTCAAGCAGTTCCAGGCATTCCGCGCCGCCGCGCCGGAGCTCGCCATCACCATCGGCAACGAGGTCGACATCACCCGCGCGATCGCGGCCGGCGGCGCCGGCACCATCTGCGGCATGGCCAATGTCGTGCCGGAGCTGGTCAAGGGCATGGTTGACGGCAAGGACGTCGAAGCACGAATGCAGGCTGCGGTCGAAATCGTGCTGAACACGCCGTCGTTCACCGCGACGCTGAAAGCGATCCTTGCGGCGCAGACGGGCGATGCGGCTTGGCTGCGCGTACGCCCACCGCTCCGCGCATCGTCCGACGGTGCCGCGTTCAAGCGGAAGCTCGACGAGTTGATCGTTCCCGCCATCGCGTGAGAGCGCGGCAACGCCGCGACACGTTGCCGCGAATTCGCGTGCAGCTTGTCGTACGCCGTACGGCGGCAATTCGTGATTGTCGTTTCATGCCGATCTTCGCTTAGAACGATTCAAGACTAGAGCGATTCAAGCTCCGCTACGGTTCTCCTCGATCTCGACGGCTGTTACACGCGCACACTTCAATGTTCCTGACTTGAAGTGGAATGAAAGTGCGTGCCTCCGTGGATGGCTTGCGTAGCAGCAGCCATCGTCCTTGTGCCGGCAAGAGCCGTGCAGGTCTTCTCATCGGTGCAGCCGTGCTGCTCGCCGAATGCCCCTCCAGCGCGACGATCGCGCAAGCGCAATCGGCCCTGCCGCCGGTGACAGTGGAAACGCCGGCGCCGCGGCCGAAGCCGGCGCGTGCGTCGGAGCAGTCTCCACGACGCGTGCAAGCCGCCGCGCGCCAGCGCAATCGCAATGCTGCGGCCGCGCCGGCAGTGCCGACGCTTTCGGAGCGCGCCGCCGCCGAGGCTGCCGCGCAGCAGGCCGCAAAGCTCGGCTACCGAGCGATGCCGAGCGCAACCACGCTGCGCAGCGGCGCCTCGCCGCTCAATACCTCGCAAGCCGTCAACGTCGTGCCCGAGCAGGTGCTGAAGGACCAGCTGCCGCGCAACATCGACGACGCGCTCATCAACGTCTCCGGCATCACCCAGACCAACACGCTCGCCGGCAGCCAGGACGCCGTGATCCGCCGCGGCTTCGGCGACAATCGCGACGGCTCGATCATGCGCAACGGCATGCCGCTGGTGCAGGGCCGCAGCTTCAATCCCGCGGTCGAAAGCGTCGAGGTGCTGAAAGGGCCTGCCTCGCTGCTGTACGGCATCATGGACCCCGGCGGTATCGTCAACACCATCAGCAAACGTCCCGAGCTGTACCAGCACGGTTCGGTCACGCTGCTCGGCTCGGCGTTCAGCGCCTCGAAAACCGGCGCCGACGGCTTGCTCGACGTCACCGGTCCGATCGGCGACCAGGGCCTTGCCTATCGCTTCATCGGCTACGGCGTCAGCGAGGACTATTGGCGCAATTTCGGCCGCCACAGGGAAATGCTCGTTGCGCCGTCGCTCGCCTGGTACGGTCAGGACACCACGGTGCAGCTCAACTACGAGCACCGCGAGTTCATCTATCCGTTTGATCGTGGCACGGCGTTCAATCCGGCTACGAAAACGCCGCTGGCAGTGCCTGCCGACCGCCGACTCGATGAGCCCTTCAACAACACGTGGGGCACGACGGACCTGATCCAGGCCTCGGTCGAGCACCGCTTGAACCAGGACTGGAAGCTGTACGCCGGTTACAGCTACAACACTGAGAGTTCCAGCGCGAACCAGCTTCGCATCACCGGTATCAACTTCACGACCGGTGCCGAGACCCGCAGCAATGACGGCACGCAGGGGTCGCTCAGCAATGCCAGCTATGGAACGTCGTACGTCTCGGGCGGCTTCTGGCTTGGCAACATGCGCAACGATGTTGTGTTCGGCGGCGACGGCCAGTATCGCACCATCTACCGTGACAACCTGATCCGACAGGCAACCCCCGCCATCAACGTCTACAATCCAGTCTACGGGTTGATCGGACCGGGCACGACGGTGTCGAATTCCGACAGCGCGCAGACCGACAAGCTCGGCCAATGGTCGCTGTTTGTCCAGGACACGCTGCATCTGACCGAACGGTTCGCGCTGGTCGGCGGCGTGCGCTACATGGATTACGATCAGATCGCCGGACGCGGGAAGCCGTTCGTCACCAATACCAACGTGTCGCAGGATAAGGTGCTTCCCCTCGGCGGCGCCATTTTCAAGCTCACCGACGAGATCTCGCTCTATGCGAGCTACACCGAATCGCTGAAGCCGAATTCGACCATCGCGCCGATCGGCGTCATGATCGGCTCCAATGTCGCACCAGAAGAGGGCGTGTCGTACGAGACTGGCGTGAAGTTCGATTTGAACAAGCGCATTTCCGGTACGCTGGCGCTCTACGATCTCGACAAGAAGAATGTGCAGACGACGAAGACGAACAGCGCGGGCGTGGTGGAGCTCCACACCGTCGGCCGTGCCCACTCGCGCGGTGTCGAGCTGGATGTCACCGGCAGGCTCACCGACGCCTGGGCCCTGATCGGCAGCTATGGTTACACCGACGCCCGCGTCACGGCATCCGAGGATGTCACGCTGCTCGGCAGGAAGCTGCAGAATGTCGCGCTGAACACGGCCTCGCTCTATCTGGTCTATGATTTCGGCACGGTCTTGCCGGGCCAGCTCCGGCTCGGCGGCGGCGCGCGCTATGTCGGCGACCGTCCCGGCGATTCCACCAACAGCTTCTTCCTGCCGTCCTATGTGGTCGCCGATATTTTTGCGACCTATGAGACGAAATACCAGAACACGCCGGTGATCTATCAGTTCAACGTCAAGAACCTGTTCGACACCGTCTACTATCCCTCGGCCGTCAACAATCTGAACGTCGCCATCGGCGATGCGCGCCGCGTCTCGCTGTCGGCAACGGTGAAGTTCTAGCGATGGCGGCGCGGCACAGAGCCATCGCGGTCCTGATCGCGGCGGCGTCTGCCTGCCTTGCCGCCACGGGTGCGAGCCGCGCCGGGGAGATCACGCTCTATTCGACACGGGAGGCCGCCCTGGTCGAGCCGGTGGCTGCGGCTTTCACCGGGGCCAGCGGCGTCAAGGTGAAGATCGTCTTCGTCGAGGACAGCCTCGTCAAGCGCCTGGTGTCGGAAGGCGAAGCGTCGCCCGCCGACGTCCTGATCACGATCGGGCTGGACAAGACGACCCAGCTCTCCAGCCGCGGTCTGACTCAGGCTTTCACGCCGCCGCGACTTGAACAGGTCGTTCCGGCAAATCTTCGCGGTGGCGGAGCTGAGTGGATCGCGCTTTCCATCCGCCCGCGCGTTGCCTTTGCCCGCAGGGACAGCGCACTGGCGTCGATCGACTACGAAGACCTCGCGACATCACAATGGCGTGGCAAGCTGTGCATGCGCTCTGCCTTGCACCAGAACAACGTCGCGCTGGTCGCGGCCTATCTCGCCCATCACGGCGAAGCGGCGACGCAGGCCTGGCTCGCCGGCCTCAAGGCCAATCTCGCCCACAAGCCTGATGGCAGGGATAACGACGTGATCCGAGAGATCGCACAGGGCGCCTGTGAGATCGGCGTTGGCAACACCGTGGCATTGGCGCAATTGCGTGATGGACGGGAAGGCGTGGGCTGGCGCGCATGGGCAACGGCCGTCAAGGCTGTCCCGACGGCCTTCAGGGGCGGCGGGGCGCATGTGAACCTCACCGGCGCGGCGATCGCGAAACACGCGCCGCATCCGGATGCCGCGCAGGAATTCCTCGCGTTTCTGCTCACGCCGGCAGCACAGACGATCTTCGCGGCCGCCGAGCTCGAATATCCCGTGCTCGCCGCGGCCGAACGTGCGCCGATCGTCGCCGATATCGGCGCGTTCGCTGCCGATGCGCTGCCGATCGACCAGATCGCCGCGCATCAGCAAGCCGCGATCGCCCTCATCAAGAAGGCCGGCTTCGATGAGTAGGCCGGGGCAAGCGATCAAGGCCGTCCTGCTCCAGGTTCATTCCATCGCGGGCCTCGTGCTCGCGCTGCTGCTTGCCCTGATCGCGCTGACCGGCGCGATCATGAGCTTCGAGGATGAGATCGTCGACCATCTCAACGCCGGCATCATGCAGGTCGCGCCACGCGCCGCGCCGGTCTTGATGCCGGATGAGCTGGTGGCTCGGCTGAAGGCGGGGCAGGACCTCGGCAAGGTCTCGGCCGTCACGCTGTCGAGCGATCCCGCCGCGGCGGTGCGTGTCCGCTTCGCGCGCGACGAGCAGGGCGCGCGACCGACATCGCTCTATGTCGATCCCTATGACGCGCACGTGCTGGGCGCGCCGCGCGGCGAAGAGTTTTTTGCGACCGTGCGCAAGCTGCATCGCTGGCTGCTCATCCCCGGCGATGCCAAGGGCTGGGGCCGCCAGGTCACCGGCGTTGCCGCGCTCGGCCTGATCGTGATGCTGATCTCGGGCCTCGTGCTGCGCTGGCCGCGCCGCGCGGGCAGCGTGAAAATGTGGCTGAAGCCCAATCTCGGGCTTAGCGGGCGCGGTTTGCATCGCTCGCTGCACGCCGTCATCGGCACCTGGGTGTTGCCGGTCTATCTGGTGATGACGCTGACCGGCCTGTGGTACTCGTTCGACTGGTACAAGGACGGCGTGGTCTGGCTGCTGTCGCGTCCGGAGGTCACCGCTGCGAAGATGCAGCCGAAGATGTCCGCAAAGGCGCCGCGTGCGTCCGCCCGACCTGAGCCGGCCCAGTCGATCGGATTCGATCCGGCCTGGACGACGTTCCGGCGCGAAGAGGGCGACCGTTTCGCCAAAGCCCTGCTGACGCTGCCGGCCGGCGCGGGCACGGCGATACGGATCCGGTCGTGGGGGAAGGACTCGACGCTCGATACCACGCGCGACGAATTCCGCATCGATGCCGCCGGTCAGGTGATGTCCGCGGAACGTTACGCCGACAAGACGTTCGGCGAGAAGATCATCGCCAATGTGCTCGACATCCATCGCGGTGCAATTCTGGGCTGGCCCGGCAAGCTCGCCTTCATGATCGCCGCGGCGCTGATGCCGCTGTTCTCAATCACCGGCATTTTGCTCTATCTGTCGCGCCGCAGGCTGCGGCGCCCGGCACAGCCGCCGCTCGGGCGACTGGTGCCGGGGGAGTGAGCACCGGGCTCAGTCGACCGCTCCAGGCCCGTCGCACGAAGCACGTGTGAGGCGGCAGACAAAAATCGCTTGTCGGCGGTTTTGCGAAATGGTTCGATCCGTCAGATACACGCAGAAGTCGTGGGACGATCCTGATGGCGCTATCCGAACGAGACGAGCTCGAAGAAACGGCGCTGCCCGCGGTGATTGTCAGACGCAGTGACCTGCCCGTGCCGCTCGCGCACCCGGCGCGGAGCTTTTTCGGTGGACTCCCCAAGTTGCCCCCGCAGCTTGAGTGGCCGACGGCGGAGGTCCGGGCGAACGAGACGTTGGAAACGGTTGCGCTCACATTCGTGGCCCAAATAGACCTGACCGACGTGCCTGGCTCCGGCTGGTCGCCGCTTCCGAAGCGGGGCACGCTCTATTTCTTCTGCAGTTCGGTGTTCGTTGGAGAAGGGCGTCCACCTTGCCGCGTTCTCTACAGCACTGCCGACGGCGGTGCGTATCCCGACCGGGCGCCACCGCCAAATCTCATGCCGCTGGCAGGCACTGACGGCGACGCTCAGGTCAAGTGGCTCGATCCGGCCCTGGATTTCCATTCCAGGGTCGAATTCAAGTACCCGCTTTCGTTCCGGCCGTTCCGCGACTTCTACTTTCGCGACGATGCGGTGGGAGGCGAGCTCATGATCGAGGAATTACGCAGGGCGTTGGGGCCGGGTGAGCCGCCGGAAAGTGATCTGCTTCAATTCCGAAGCGCGGCCAAATACGAGAAAGACGCGGATTGGCCCTTCAACTGGCTTCTCATCACCTATGTGGTTCGGTCGGTCCTGGCGCACGTCCTGCGCGATCAGAGGCTTGGGTACTACGGCAAGCCGCTTGCCGACGAAGCGGCGGTGGAATTGAGGCGCCTTCATGCCGGTGCCATCGGATGGATCGAGCGTTGCCGAGCCTTGACGCCAATGGATGACGTTGATCCAGACACAAAGCAGGCCTTCAGGTCATGGTGGCTCGACGTCGTGCAGGCCTATGAGAAGATGAAGGGCCAGGTACGCACATATGACACCGAACTCGCGGCGGACCTGGGCAATGCCATCAATCACACGATTCGTTGCATGGCGACCGAGGCAGTCGATGCGTCCGAAGACGCCCCTTTCAGCTACGTTACAAATCTCGCGCGGCAGAATCATTGGAAGACGCCGACCGTGGACGACGGGCGGCGGCGCCATTTCAGAACAGCGCTTCATCAGATGATGGGATATGGCAGCGGCCCGCAAGATGCGACCGAGGAGCATCTGGAGGATATGTTGTTGCTCCAGATACAAGGCGATCTCGCGTTTCTCAATTGGCACTCCGATGTCGGCGGTGTGCTTCATTTCTGGATTGATCGGGATGCTCTCGATCAACGTGACTTTTCGAAAGCCGTCGCCACCTACGAGTGCGACTAGTCGGATCTTTGCGCGGCGAACTTGCTTCTCCGATACGGCTAGCCAACACGACCGCAATGGTTCAAAAGCTTCCGGCTCTCTTCTCAAGGTCTGCGCCATGAAGCTTCCCACCGTCACCCCCGCCGATATCCGCCGCGCGCTGCTGCTGCGCGAGGAGATCGCGCTGCTCGATCTCAGGCACGAGGCCGGCTTCGCCACCGGCCATCCCCTGTTCGCCGCCAATATGGCTTTGGGCCGGATCGCGATCGAGGCCGAGGTGCGGTTGCCGCGCAAGGACGTGGCCGTGGTGCTCTATGATGACGGCGCGGGGCTGGTCGCGGCCGGCGCCGAACGTCTTGCCGCGCTCGGCTACACCAATGTCCGTGCACTCGACGGCGGCCTGAAAGCCTGGCGCGATGCCGGCTATCAGGTGTTCGAGGATGTCAACTCGTATTCGAAGGCGTTCGGCGAGCTGGTCGAGGCGCGGCGGCACACGCCGTCGTTCAGTGCCGACGAGGTGGCAAAGCTGATCGCCGACAAGGCCAACATCGCCATCCTCGACGTCCGCCGTTTCGACGAATATGCGACCATGAACATTCCGGGCTCGGTCAGCGTGCCCGGCGCGGAGCTTGTGCTGCGGGCGGGGCAGGCCGCGCCCGATCCCGAAACCACCATCATCGTCAATTGCGCCGGGCGTACGCGCTCGATCATCGGCACGCAGTCGCTGATCAATGCCGGCGTGCCCAACAAGGTGCGGGCGCTGCGCAATGGCACCATCGGCTGGACCCTGGCGCGGCACACGCTCAATCACGGTGCCGACCGGCGCGGCGCGATCGGGCCGTTCGAGGGCGGCCCGGCCAATGCCCGCGACGTCGCCTATCGCGCCGGTGTTCGCCATATCGGTGCGAGCGAGGCGGCTGAACTTGCCGCGCAGACCGATCGCACGCTCTATTGTTTCGACGTGCGCGACGCCGAGGAATATGCGGCCGGCCATCTTGCGGGCTTCCGCCACTATCCCGGCGGCCAGCTCGTCCAGGAGACCGACATGGCCGCCCCGGTGCGCGGCGCGCGCATCGTCCTGACCGACGACAAGGGCGTGCGCGCCGACATGACGGCGTCCTGGCTCGCGCAGATGGGCTGGGAGGTCTATGTGCTGGAAGGCGGTTACGACAGCGCCCTTGAGATCGGCCCGCCGCTCGTGCTGCCCAAGCCCGACCCGGCGCATCGCTACCGCCGTCCCTATGAAGGCACCGACGTCGCCGAACGCGCGATGCAGGCCTATCTCGACTGGGAATATGGCCTCGTCGAGCAGCTGCGGCTCGACGGCACGCACGGATTTTACGTGGTTTGAGGCTGATGGCAAAACGGCCCGGGGGCTACTCCATCTCCGTCACCCTGAGGTGGCCGCTTCTTTAGCGGCCCTCGAAGGGCGACGGCCCGGCTGCGGCCGTTCATCCTCCGAGGCTCCCCACGCGACGCGTTGCGCCGCGTGGCTCGCACCTCAGGATGACGGAGCTGGAGGTGGTGGGATGCCACGCACATCTAGCCCCCGCGCCATCTTCTCCCCGTAACCAAACCCTATTGTGCTGGGCCTCGTCCGCGGTCTATGAGCTGCGGCAAAGCCGCCATTTCAGGAGATTCCATGCCAGCCCCAGGCCAAAGCCCTGAGCGGAGCGCGAAGGCGCTGCTGCTCGAAGGCGTCAATGACAGCGCCGTGGACCTGTTCAAGAGCGCGGGTTTCACCAATGTCGAGCGGCTGACCAAGGCGCTGGACGGTGAGGATCTACGCAAGGCGCTCAAGGGCGTGTCGCTGCTCGGTATCCGCTCGCGCACCCAGATCACCGACGAGGTGCTGGAGGCCGCCGACGGATTGCTCGCGGTCGGCTGTTTCAGCGTCGGTACCAACCAAGTCGATCTGCTGGCGGCGCGCAAGCGCGGCATCCCCGTGTTCAACGCGCCGTTCTCCAACACGCGCAGCGTCGCCGAGCTCGTGATCGGCGAGATCGTGATGCTACTGCGGCAGATCTTTCCGCGCTCGGTGTCCGCCCATGACGGCGGCTGGGACAAGTCGGCGACCGGCAGCCGCGAGGTGCGCGGCCGCACCCTCGGCATCGTCGGCTACGGCAATATCGGCTCGCAGCTCTCGACGCTTGCCGAGGCGATGGGCATGCGCGTGATCTACTACGACCGCACCGACAAGCTCCGCCACGGCAACACCGAGCCGGTCGAGAAGCTCGAAGAGCTGCTGGCGCAGAGCGACGTCGTCAGCATGCACGTGCCGGAGACGCCGGAGACATCAGGCATGATCGGCGAGAAGCAGCTGCGCGCGATGAAGCCGGGCTCGTTCTTCATCAACAACAGCCGCGGCACCGTGGTCGACCTCGATGCGCTTGCAGGCGCCCTGCGCGACGGCCACATCGCCGGCGCCGCCGTCGACGTGTTTCCGGTCGAACCGTCCTCGAATTCCGATCGCTTCAAGAGCCCGATGCAGGGTCTCGGCAACGTCATCCTAACCCCGCATATCGGCGGCTCGACCGAGGAGGCGCAGGAGCGCATCGGCGGCGAGGTCGCGCGAAAACTGGTCGACTATTTCATCACGGGCTCGACCATGGGCGCGGTGAATTTCCCGGAGGTGCAACTGCATCTGCGCCCCGCCGGCGCGCGCTTCAGCCACGTCCATCGCAACGTGCCGGGCATGCTGCGGCGGCTGAACGAGGTCTTCCTCCAGCGCGACATCAACATCGTCGCGCAATATCTGGAGACCGCGGGCGATCTCGGCTACGTCGTGCTCGACGCCGATCTGGCCGGTCAGGATTCGGCCACGCTGCTCCAGCAAATCCGCGCCCTCGATGGCACGGTCGGCGCCCGGCTGGTGTTCGAGCATTAACGAGCTGCATTGACGGCCGGCCGGAGGTCGCCTTCAATGCGGCCTCCGGTCGGAACGAACGAGAACAATAAAGCAGGGGGAATCGATGGCGCGGATGCGTGCGAAGGTCTGTGCGTTGCTCGTGGGTACGGCGGCTGCGCTGAGCGCGAAGAGTGCGTCCGCCGTGACGCTGGCGGAGGATGCGGACACGGTCTGCAAGGGCCTCGCCGGCGGCGCCGATATCGTGAAGATCGATTCCACGGCGCTGCTGCCGCCCTCGCCGCTCGTTGTTGCGGAGCGCGGGCCGACGCCGTCAGGGCGCGTCACGCCCGCCAATCCGGCCTTCTGCAAGGTGCTCGGCCATATCGAACCTGCCGATCCGAAGGCGCCACCGATCAAATTCCAGGTCAATCTGCCCGTCGAATGGAACGGCCGCTCGCTGCAATATGGCGGCGGCGGCTTCAACGGCGTGCTGATCACCGGCCTGGCGCTGCCGCCCGCCTATCCCTTCGACAAGCCGTCGCCGCTCGCGCGCGGTTTCGTCACCTATGGCACCGACTCGGGCCACGAATCGAAGCCGGGCGAGCCGCCACAGGTCTTCGCGCTCAACGACGAAGCTTTCGAGAACTTTGCCCATCGCGCCTACAAGAAGGTGCGCGACGCGGCCGTTGCGCTGATGGAGCGCGCCTACGGCAGGAAGCCGGAAAAGATGTATTTCATGGGCTCGTCCGAGGGTGGCCGCGAAGGCCTCACCATGGCGCAGCGTTATCCTGACGATTTCGACGGCATCTTCGCGCGCGTGCCTGTGATCAACTGGGTCGGCTTGCAGCACGCCGGCACGCGTTCGGGTCTTGCGACCATGGGAGAGGGCTGGATCAATCCGGCGCAGGTGAAGCTCGTCGGCGATGCGGTACGCGCCGCTTGCGACAAGGCCGATGGCTCCGACGACGCACTGGTGCAGGATCCCGTGGCCTGCAAGGCGGCATTCAAGGTCGAGACGCTGCGCTGCCCGGCCGGCAAGACCGGCGATCAATGCCTCACCGACGCGCAGATCAAGGCGATCGATACGCTGCACGCGACCTATAAATTCCCGTTCGCGCTTGCCAACGGGCTCGACGATTATCCGGGGTGGGGCGTTTCGGGCGAAGACACGCCGGCGGTCGGCCCGACCGGCGGCTGGGTCGCATGGTGGCTCGGCACCGCGCCGCCGGCGCAACCGCCCGTCCCCAACAACGGCATCGCCTGGATCTACGGCGCCGGCGGCATTCAATATGTGTTCGCGCGCGATCCCAAGCTCGACGTCACCACCTACAGGGTGGAGGACCACAAGGTGCGGCTGCTCGAAGTCTCCAGCCTGATGGATTCGACCGATCCCGATCTCAGCCGTTTTCGCGGACGCGGCGGCCGGCTGATCATGCTCGAGCACATGGCGGACTACGCGCAGAGCCCGTACGCCGGCATCCGCTATTTCGAAAGCGTCGAGCGCAAGCTCGGCAAGGCCGAGACGGCCGAGTTCGCACGGCTCTACACCGCCCCCGGCGTCGATCATGTCGGCTCCGGCGCGCCGGCCAATGTCGACATGCTGAGCGCGCTGGTCGACTGGGTCGAGAAGGGCAAGGCGCCAGGTGATTTGGAAGTCACCGAGCAGAAGGTCGAAGCGCCGTCATTCGCAGTGCTTCGCGCGCTGCCGCTGTGCCGCTGGCCGGCCTGGCCGCACTACAAGAGCGGCCCGGTGACGGAGGCGGCGAGCTTTGGCTGCGCGCCGTGATCCTTCACCTCTCGCCGTAAGAACGGGGAGAGGGAGAAGAAGAGCCTAATGCGCGCCGCCCCCACCGCCCGCCGCCTTCACCCGTCGCGTCAGCAGCACCGCGATCGCGGCGAGCACCAGCACCGCGCCGATCACCGCAAAGGCGTCGGAATAGCCCATCACCAGCGCCTGGCGCTTGACGGTCTTGCCGAGTGCGATGATGGCCTGCTCGCGCGCGGCGTTGGGGTCGGGCACGCCGTGGGCCATGAAATAGTCAGTCATCTGCGCGATGCGGCTGCGGACCTCTTCGCGGCCGAGCGTCACCGACTCGCCGATGATGTTGGAGTGGAACTGCTCGCGCTTGGTGATGATGGTGGCGAGCGTCGCGGTGCCGATCGCGCCGCCGAGATTGCGGAACATGTTGCTGATGCCGGAGGCCGCGGCCGCATCCTGCGGCGCGATGCCGCCCGTCAGCACCGAGGTCAGCGGCGTCAGCACCATGGCCTGGCCCACCGCACGCACGATGTTCGGAATCCAGAGCTGGTCGCCGGCATAATCCGGCGACATCGCCGTGTTCATGAAGCAGCTATAGGCGAAGATCAGAAGGCCGGTGATCGCGATATAGCGCGTGTCGAAGCGCTGCATCAGCTTGGGGATCAGCGGGATCAGCACCAGCTGAGGCAGGCCCGTCCAGGCCAGCACGTTGCCGATCTGCTCGGCATTGTAGCCCTGGGCCTGGCCGAGATAGGCCGGCAGGATGTAGACCGATCCGAACAGCGCGAAGCCGACCATCGTCATCGCGACGGTGCCGAAGCCGAAATTGCGTTGCGTCAGCAGGCGGAGCCGGATCAGCGGCTTCTCGATCGTGAGCTCGATCGTGACGAACAGCGTCAGGCTGACGGCTGCAATGATCGCCAGCTTGACGATGGCGGGCGAGGAAAACCAGTCATCCTTGTTGCCTTCCTCCAGCACCGCCTGGAGCGCCGACAACCCGATCGCCATGGTGACGATGCCGGCCCAGTCGCCATCCTTCAAAAGGCCGAGCTGCATCTTCTGCTTTTCCAGCGTCAGATAGAGCGCCGTCACCATCACGGCAGTCGGGATCACGTTGACGAAAAAGATGGTGCGCCAGCCGTAGGTCTCCGTGAGATAGCCGCCGATGGTGGGGCCGATCGCGGGGGCAAAGGTGACTGACAGCGCGAAGATCGCGAGGCCGACCGGCTGCTGCGGCTTCGGCAGCTTGGTCAGCACCAGCGTGAACGCCATCGGGATCAGCACGCCGCCGGCAAAGCCCTGCAAGCCGCGCATCGCGATCATCGACGGCAGGTCATGGGTGAAGGCGCAGGCGACCGAGAACGCCGCGAACAGCGCCGCGCTTGCGATCATGTAGCGGCGGAACGAGAACACGCGGCTGAGATAGTCGGTCAGCGGGATCACGATGATCTCGCCGATCAGATAGGACGTCGAGATCCAGGAGCCGTTGTCGGCGCCGGTGCCGATGCCGCCCTCGATGTTGGCGAGCGAGGCGTTGGTGATCTGGATGTTCAGGATCGCCATGAACGAGCCGATCATGGCGGCGAGCACGGCGACCCAGACCGCTGCGCTCGCGCGGTTGGGATCGGCAGGTGCGCGATCAGGCGTCGCGGCCGGTGTGGCTGGCGTCGAAAGTGACAGGCTGTTTGACATGGCACGACCCTCCGGAGACGAGCTTCGCTTTGGGCGCCGCGGCCGCATTCGCCGTCGGCGCGCCTGAACGTGTTGCAATGGTGGGGATCACCGACATGCCGGGCCGCAGCGCAATCGCGGGTCCGCGCTCGGCATCGAGCGCGATCTTGACCGGGATGCGCTGCACCACCTTGGTGAAATTGCCGGTGGCGTTGTCGGGCGGCAGCAACGCGAACTCCTGGCCGCTGGCCGGCGCGAGGGAATCGACATGGCCGTGCACGATCTGGCCGGGGAACATGTCGACCTCGATATCGACGGCCTGTCCGGCCTGCACGTGGGTGAGCTGCGTCTCCTTGAAATTGGCGACGACATAGGCGCCATCCGTCGGCACGATCGCCATCAACTGCGTGCCCGCCTGCACGAACTGGCCGACGCGCAAGGAACGGTTGCCGACCACGCCGTCGATCGGGGAGATCACATTGGTGTAGCCGAGGTTCAACTCGGCCTGCTGCTGGATCGCGGCTGCACGCGCGGCGGTGGCCCTGGCCTGCACGATCTCGGCCTTGAGGAGATCGACCTGCTTCTGTGCGGAGATGAGGTTGGCGTTGTCGCGCGCGATCGTGGCGTCCGCGCCGGCGTCGCGCGCCTGAGCCTGTTGCGCGTTCTGCACGCTGCCATAGCCGGTCTTGGCGAGATCGCTGTAGCGCTTGTTTTCCTGCTCCGCGAAGGTCTTCGCGGCGGTGTCGACATCGATGGTCGCCTTGGCCGCGGCGATCACCGCCCGCTGAACCTCGAGCTGCGCCTCCTTGCTCGTTATCGTGGCATTTGCTGCGGCGACGTCCGCACGGGCCTGATCGAGCGCGACCTTGAAGTCGCGGTCGTCGATCCTCGCCAGCACCTGGCCGGCCTTCACATGCTCGTTATCGGCGACCAGGACGGCGTTGAGATAGCCGCTGACCTTCGGCGCGATGGTGGTGTTGTCGGCCTTCACGTAGGCGTCATCGGTGGACACGAGGTACTGGCCGACAATGAGATAGTCGTAGCCGTACCAACTGGCCCCCGCCAGCGCGAGCGCCGCGGCCCCCGCCAGCAACAGCTTGCGAAGATTAAGTTTTTTCCGGCTGGCGTCGGTCGTGGCGCCGGGCAGGACGCCCTCCAGCGCGGGTGCCACGACGGCGGTCTGGGCGGCAGCGGATGGGGTGGTGTGGACGGTCATGGCCGGCTCCCCTGAATTAGGAAACTTGATAATTTCCAAAATGAGATTAGCTTCGGAATTGTCAATGGAATGACAGGCGTCATTTAAAAGCATGGCTCGGGTAAAATCGGACAGTGCAAGGCCGGAAAGCGAGTGCCGTCCACGTGGACGGCCGCCGGTGCGCAGCGACGAGCAGACGAAGCAGATCGTCATCGAGGCCGCACGACACGCTTTCGCGGTCGAAGGCTACGCTGCGACCAGCACCGAGGAATTGGCGCGTGGGTCCGGCATCTCCACCAAGACCCTCTATCGGTTGTTTCCGGGCAAGGCGGCATTGTTCGAGGCGATGTGCGCGGACCGCCTCGACAGGCTGCTCTCCGACGTCAATCTTCAGGCCAGCAACCAGGCCGACATCGAAACCAGTCTGGCCGCCGTGCTGGTCGCCTGCGCCGATCTCGCGCTCGATCCGGAGGTGGTGGCGCTGCAGCGCATGGTGCTGCAGCAGTCGGCCACGTTCCCCGACCTTGCGGCGAATTTCTACAGGGATGGCATCTCCCGCACTGCGGCGGCGCTCGCAGGCTGGCTCCGCGACCAGGTCAGGAAGAAACGCATCGCGCTCGATGACGTCGATGAAGCTGCCGGCATGATGATTGGCATGATGGTGTCGGCGCCGCAGCGTGCGGCGATCTATGCCAGCCTGACGCTGCCCTCGCGCAAGGAGATCGAGCGGCGGGCGCAGGCATGCGCCGCGATCCTGCTCAACGGCTGTCGCGGGCCGTCGCGTTAGCGACCGCGGGCTTTGACAGTCCGGCGCAGTTGGGCTATCTATTTCGCATGCGAAATAATGGCGCCGCTACGAGGCATCACCGGCTGATCTATCTCTTGAGCGTCGCACAACGCCGCTTGCAGCGCTGGATGGCCGCGCAGCCCGAGAGCGAGGTGACGCCGGCGCAGGCGGGGCTGCTGTTCATCCTCGGCAGGCAGGACGGCGTCCTGATGGGCGAGGCGGGTGCGGCGCTCGACATGGGGCCGGCCGGCATTTCCGGCCTCGTCGACCGCACGGCGGCCGCAAAACTGATCGAGCGGCGCGCCGACCGCGAGGACGGACGTGCCTGGCGGGTATGGTTGACCCCGAAGGGACGCGCCGCGCTGGCGCAGGCAAAGAGCTCGGCCGCCGAGATCAATGCGGCGCTGACGGACGGATTTACCAGTGCGGAGATCGACATCGTCGCGCGCTGGCTGACCAGCATTCAGGACAAGTTTCCAAGAGATACTTCAAGAGACCCAGAGGAATAAGGAGAGAGCGATGACCGAGCATGTCCGGATCGAGAACAACAACGGAATTCTCACCCTCACGCTGGCACGGCCCGACAAGAAGAACGCGCTGACCGACGCGATGTACGGCAAGCTTGCCGATAGCATCGAATCCGCCGAGTTCGATCCGTCGGCCCGCGTGATCCTGATCCGCGGTGAAGGCGACATGTTCACCGCCGGCAACGATGTCGGCGAGTTCGCGGCGGTCGCCGCCGGCAAGTCGGAAGGCAGCCGCAACGTCATCCGTTTCATCCAGTCGCTGGCGCGCTGCACCCGTCCGCTGGTTGCCGCCGTGCAGGGCCGCGCCGTCGGGGTCGGCACCACCATGCTGCTGCATTGCGACCTCGTCGTGCTCGCCGACAACGCGCAATTGTCCACCCCGTTCGTCAGCCTTGCACTGGTGCCGGAGGCAGCCTCCAGCCTGTTGATGCCGGCCCGCATCGGTTATGCCCGTGCCTATGAGATGTTCGCGCTCGGTGAGACCGTGCCGGCCAAATCCGCGCTGGAATGGGGGCTCGCCAACCGCGTCGTCCCGCTCGACAAGCTCGACGCCGAGGCCCTTGCGCTGGCGCAGCGGCTCCCCCGCCAGCC
>NZ_AKIY01000008.1 GCF_000282615.1 Bradyrhizobium sp. YR681
GGCTCGAGGGGGAGCCGCTGAAGGGCACGACCGGAATCGGTCACACCCGCTGGGCCACCCACGGCAAGCCGACCGTCAACAACGCCCATCCGCACGCGACCGAGCGCGTCGCCGTGGTCCACAACGGCATCATCGAGAATTTCCGCGAGCTGCGCGAGGAGCTCGAGAAGAAGGGCACGGTGTTCCACACCGAGACCGACACCGAGATCGTGCTGCATCTCGTCGACGATCTGCTGACGCGCGGCAACAAGCCCGTGGAAGCGGTGAAGCTGGCGCTGGGACGGCTGCGCGGCGCTTTCGCGCTCGGTTTCATCTTCGCCGGCGACGACGACCTCATGATCGGCGCCCGCAACGGCCCGCCGCTTGCGATCGGCTATGGCGACGGTGAGATGTATCTCGGCTCCGACGCCATCGCGCTCGGCCCGTTCACCGACACGATCAGCTATCTCGAAGACGGCGACTGGGTCGTCTTGACCCACAAGAGCGCTTCGATCTTCGACAAGGACGGCCACGCCGTCCAGCGCGAGAAGATCAAGCACGCCGCCTCGACCTCGCTGGTCGACAAGGCCAATTATCGCCACTTCATGGCGAAGGAAATCCACGAGCAGCCGGAGGTGGTCGGCCACACGCTGGCGCGCTATGTCGACATGGCGACCGAGCGCGTCTCGCTGCCGGTCAAGCTGCCGTTCGACTTCAAGAACATCCAGCGCATCAACATCACGGCCTGCGGCACCGCAAGCTATGCCGGCTTCGTCGCAAAATACTGGTTCGAGCGTTTTGCGCGCGTGCCGGTCGAGGTCGATGTCGCCTCCGAATTCCGCTACCGCGAGGCGCCCTTGCGCAAGGGCGATCTGGCCATCTTCATCTCGCAGTCCGGCGAGACCGCCGACACGCTGGCGGCGCTGCGTTACGCCAAGGCCGAAGGCGTCCACACGGTGGCCGTCGTCAACGTGCCGACCTCGACCATCGCGCGCGAGAGCGAGACCGTGCTGCAAACACTGGCTGGCCCTGAGATCGGCGTCGCCTCGACCAAGGCCTTCACCTGCCAACTCATGGTGCTCGCGAACCTCGCGATCGCGGCCGGCAAGGCCCGCGGCGAACTCTCCGACGAGGACGAGACCAAGCTGGTCCACGGCCTTGTCGAGATCCCGCGCCTGATGTCGGATGCGCTCACCACCGAGCTCCAGATCGAGAAGCTGGCGCGCGAGATCGCCAAATCGCGCGACGTGCTCTATCTCGGCCGCGGCACCAGCTTCCCGCTGGCGCTCGAAGGCGCCCTGAAGCTGAAGGAAATCTCCTACATCCACGCCGAAGGCTATGCCGCCGGCGAACTCAAGCACGGCCCGATTGCGCTGATCGACGAGACCATGCCGGTCGTCGTCATCGCGCCGTACGACCGCGTGTTCGAGAAGACCGTGTCGAACATGCAGGAGGTCGCGGCCCGCGGCGGCAAGATCATCCTGATGACCGACGCCAAAGGCGCGGAGGAGGCGACGGTGGAGTCCCTCGTCACCATCGTCATGCCGGACATGGCGGCGGCGTTCACGCCGATGGTCTATGCAGTGCCGGTGCAGCTGCTCGCCTATCACACGGCTGTCATCATGGGCACCGATGTCGACCAGCCGCGCAACCTCGCGAAATCGGTGACCGTGGAATAGGCAGAAGGGATCAGGCCGGAACGCTAGGTACTCTTCCAAAACCTGCTAGAAGACCCTAGCTTGAGTGCTGCGACCGACCTGGAACCCGAATGACCACCCGCGACGACGCGCCTGCGCCGCTTGATCCTATCCCGGAACCGCATACCGGCCTGATGGGCCGCTTCCGCAACTATTTCCTGACCGGCCTCGTGGTCACGGGGCCGGTGGCGATCACCTTCTATCTGGTCTGGTGGTTCGTCACCTGGGTCGATGGTGTGGTGCGGCCGTTCATCCCGCAGGCCTATCGGCCGGAAACCTATCTGCCGTACGTCATTCCCGGCTGGGGACTGGTTGTCGCATTTTTCACACTGACGCTGGTCGGCTTTCTCGCCGCCAATCTGATCGGCCGAACGTTGGTCGATGTCGGCGAGACCTTTCTCGGCCGGATCCCGGCGGTGCGCGCCATCTATCGCGGCCTGAAACAGGTGTTCGAGACGCTGTTCTCGGGCAAGGGCTCGAGCTTCCGCAAAGTCGGCCTGGTCGAGTTTCCCTCGCCGGGCATGTGGTCGATCGTGCTGATCTCGCAATCGCCGAACGAGGAGGTCGCGCGCAGCCTGCCGGGGCAGGAGGAGCATGTCTCCGTGTTCCTGCCGTGCTCGCCGAACCCGACCACGGGCTTCTTCTTCTATGTACCCAAGAGCAAGATCGTCGAGGTCGACATGAGCACCGAAGACGCCGCGACGCTGATCATGTCGGCCGGCGTGGTGCAGCCGGGCGCCGCGCCCGACCCGAAGAAGGCCGCCGCGCTCGCGGGCATGGCCAATGCCGCGCGCATCGCCAACGCCTCCGCGCTCCAGCCCCAGCCTGCGAAGGTGGAGTAGGGCCATTCCCGTTTCGGATGGCCGCGTTCACGCAAGCCCTTTCGTCCTCTGCTAGTCTCCCGGTTGAATTGAGCGCCTCGCTCGGAATTCGATCTGGAGTGCACGATGTCCAAAACCATTGCGATCCTCGCCCCCGGCGCCATGGGCAGCGCCGTGGCTCGCCGCCTCAGCGAAAACGGCGCGCGCGTGCTGACGTCGTTGAAGGGCCGAAGCGAGGCGACGCAAAAACGCGCGGCGGATGCCGGCATGGTCGGCGCCGAGGACGATGCGATCGCGGACGCCGACATCATCCTCTCGATCGTGCCGCCCGGCGATGCAGTTGCACTCGCCGAACGCCTGGCCGCGCTGATCGTGAGGCGCGCCAAGAAGCCGCTCGTGGTGGATTGCAACGCCGTCAACGTCGATACCGTGCAGCGGATCGAGGAGATCATCGGCTCGGCGCAGTCGCCGTTCGTCGACGGCGGCATCATCGGCTTCCCGCCGCAGCCCGGCGGCAAGAGCCCGGCCTTCTACATGTCCGGCGAGCACGCCGGTGAGGTCGCGGTGCTCAAAGATTTCGGCCTCGACGTGCGCATCGTCGAAGGCCCGGTCGGCGCGGCCTCCGCGCTCAAGATGTCCTATGCCGGCATCGTCAAGGGTCTTGCCGGCATCGGCTCGGCCATGGTGGTCGCGGCGACGAAAGCGGGCGCGGCGGATGCGCTGCGCGACGAGCTGGCGCTGAGCCAGCCCGCGATTCTGGCGCGGCTCGAAGTCGCGCTGCCGGACATGCTTCCAAAAGCCTATCGCTGGGTCGCGGAGATGCGGGAGATTTCCGGCTTCCTCGGCCCCGATCATCCCGCCAGCCAGATCTACGAGGGTTTTGCGCGCTGGTTCGAGCACCTCGCCGAGGACGTGAAAGGCGAGGCGGTGGATGCCGAGCTGATGAAGGCGTTCGCCGCGCGCATCGCGCAGAAGAAGAACTGATGGTCAGGCGACCACTCACCGCGCGCTGAAATCGAGTCTGGCCGCGGGGAAGGGGTAAGCTTCCAAGCAGGGTCCATCCACTCGTCATTCGGGCGCAGCGAAGCAATCCAGAGTCTTGCCACAGAGGGAGTCTGGATTGCTTCGCTGCGCGCGCAATGACGGGGAGGAAGACGTCGCGGGTGCCATCTGTTATTGTTTTCTGCTGAAGCGGAATGGGAGTTCGAATGAGATTTCTCGTGATCGGCGCGGGAGCGCTTGGAGGCTATTACGGCGCTCGTGTGGTCCGGGCCGGTGGCGACGTGACCTTCCTTGTTCGCGCGAAGCGCGCCGAGCAACTGCGCCGGGATGGACTGCAGGTCGTGAGCCCGCATGGCGACTTTGCCGTGCAGCCGAAACTCATCATGGCTGACGATCTCAAGGAGACGTTCGACATCGTGCTCGTCGGCGTGAAATCCTACTCGCTCGACGACGCCATGAATCAGTTTGCGCCGGCGGTCGGGTCAAGTACGATGATCCTGCCGATCCTCAACGGGCTGAAGCATATCGACGCCCTGACCGCGCGGTTCGGCGCCGCGCGCGTCCTCGGCGGGCTCGCGAACGTCAGCGCCGGGCTCGACGCGGATGGTCGTGTCGTTCAGTTCATGGCCAATCAGACCATTGTCTTCGGCGAGATCGAGGGCTCGCTGAGCGAACGTGCGCTCGCGCTGGAGACACTACTCCATGTCCCCGGCATCGACGTGCGCGCCAGCGAAACGATCATGCAGGACATGTGGGAAAAGTTCGTCCAGCTCTCAACGCTGGCCGGCATCACTTGCCTGATGCGCGCAAGCATCGGGGACATCCTGGCCGTGCCGAACGGTGAACAGTCGATCTTCCGCCTGTTCGCGGAATGCTGCGCCGTTGCGACGGCGTCGGGGTTCGAACCGCGCGCTCCGTTCATCGAGTTCGACCGAAAACTCTTCACGACCCTGGACTCGCCGCTCAAGGCCTCGATGCTGCGCGATATCGAGCGCAGTTCGATCACGGAGGCGGAGCATATCCTCGGCGACATGGCCAATCGGGCCCGTACGCTCGGCATCGAGACGCCGCTGCTGGACCTTGCCCGCGCACATGTGGCGGCCTATGAGGTCGGGCGCCGAAGAGCGGCAGGCTAGCCCGCGCCGATCAGCGGGATCGCCTCGTCCCGCTCGTAGAGATACAAGAGGCAGCGCAATGCCTCGCCGCGCTCGCCTTTGAGCTTCGGATCGTCCTTGAGGATGCGCAGCGCTTCGTCGCGGGCCTGGGTGATGAGCTGGCCGTGCACCTCGGAGCGCGCGATGCGGTAGCCGGGCAGGCCGCTCTGGCGCACGCCGAGCACGTCACCTTCGCCGCGCAGCTTCAAATCTTCCTCGGCGATGCGAAAGCCGTCGGTGGTCTCGCGGATCACCTTCAGCCGTGCCTTCGACATCTCGCCGAGCGGCTCGGAATAGAGCAGCAGGCAGGTCGAGGCTTCCGAGCCGCGCCCGATGCGGCCGCGCAGCTGGTGCAACTGGGCGAGGCCGAAGCGCTCGGCGTTCTCGATCACCATGATGGTCGCCGCCGGCACGTCGACGCCGACCTCGACCACGGTGGTTGCGACCAGCAGCCCGATCTCGTGTGCCGCGAACTGGCCCATCACGCGATCCTTCTCGGTGCCCTTCATCTGGCCGTGGACGAGGCCGACGCGGTCGCCGAAACGTTTTTGCAGGCTCTCGAAACGCTTGGTCGCGTTGGTGAGGTGTTCGGTGCCCTCGGCCTCGGATTCCTCGACCAGCGGACAGATCCAGTAGACCAGCTTGCCGGATTCGAGAGCGCGGCCGATGCTGTCTGTGACCTCGCCGAGGCGGCTCATCGAGATGGTGCGGGTCTCGATCGGCTGGCGGCCGGCGGGCTTTTCGCGCAGCTCGGAGATGTCCATGTCGCCGAAATAGGTCAGCACCAGTGTGCGCGGGATCGGCGTTGCGCTGAGGACGAGAACGTCGACGGCTTCGCCCTTCGACGTCAGCGCGAGGCGCTCGCGCACGCCAAAACGATGCTGCTCGTCGACGACGGCCAGCGCGAGATCGTGGAAGATCACGTCGTCCTGGATCAGCGCATGGGTGCCGACGAGCAGATCGATCTCGCCGGCTTCCAGTTGCGCGAGCAGCTCGCGCCGCTCCTTGCCCCTCTCGCGGCCGGTGAGGATTGCGACCCGCACCCCCGCACGTTCGGCGAGCGGCGCGATGGTCTTGATGTGCTGGCGCGCCAGGATTTCGGTCGGCGCCATCAATGCGGCCTGCTTGCCGACTTCGGCAACGGCCGCGGCGGCCAGCAGTGCCACCACGGTCTTGCCGGAGCCGACGTCGCCCTGGAGAAGCCTCAACATGCGCACCGGCTGTTGCAGATCGTTCGCGATCGCCGCGGCGGCCTCGCGCTGGGAAATCGTCAACGCATAGGGCAGGGCGTCGATGATCTTGTTGCGCAGGTGCCCGTCGCCGGCATTGCGGACGCCGGCCGGGCGGCGCAATTGGGCGCGGATCAGGGCGAGCGCAAGCTGGCCGGCGAGCAGCTCGTCGAAGGCGAGGCGGGACCAGAACGGCTTTTCCGGCAATATGTCCGTGAGCTCGACCGGCTGATGCACGCGGGTCAGCGCTTCCACAATTGGCGGGAAGCCGCAGCGGCGCATCACCTCCGGGCTGATCCATTCCGGCAACGCCGGGAGCTTTTGCAGCGCCTGCGCGACCGCGCGGCGGAGCGAGCCGAGCGCGAGGCCGGTGGTCAGCGGATAGACAGGATCGATCCCGGAGAGTTTTGAGATCGCCTCTTCGTCGAGCACCCGGTCCGGATGCACGATCTGCGGGATGCCGTCATACATCTGCAGCGTGCCGGAGACGTAGCGCTTCTCGCCGACAGGCAGCAGCTTTTCGACATAGCCGGGCTTGGCCCGGAAGAACGTCAGCACGACATCGCCGGTGTCGTCGCTGGCATAGACCAGATAGGGCGCGCGGGCGTTGCGCGGCGGAGGCGGGCGGTGGCGATCGACGGTGACCTCCAGCGTCACCATGGTTCCCTGGTCCGCGTCGCGGATCTTCGGCCGCGCCCGGCGGTCGATGACCTGGCTCGGCAGATGCAGCAGCAGGTCGACCAGCCGCGGCGTCTCGCTGCGGCTGAGCAGGTACTGCAACAGCTTGTCCTGCTTCGGGCCGACGCCGGGCAGGGTGGTCACGGCAGCAAACAGCGGATTGAGCAGGCTGGGGCGCATCGGGAAAGCTAAGACCGTTTTTTGCCGTCATGCGCGGCTTTGAGCGAGACGTCCACGCTTTTCTTCCGTGACCGCGCCACGGCTCGGCCGAGGAACTCCGGCCGCGGCTCAGCCATACTATACTGCTCGAAACTCCGCGCCCTTGAAGCGCTTGACCGGCCGGCCGCGCTCGAGCTGACCGTGTGCTGCATGGGCCTCGCTCCGGGCGGCGATCGCCGCCAATTCGCCTTGCAGGTTCAGCAGTGCCGCCAGCCGGTCCAGCGCCAGCGCCCTGTTGCGATGCTGTGAGCGCTGGTCCCGTGCCACGACCGACAGGCCGCTTGGAACGTGGACGGCCCGCACGGCGCTCTCGGTCTTGTTCTGATGTTGACCACCCGGGCCGCCGGCCCGGAAGGCTTCGAAGCGCACGTCCTGGGCGCTTATGGCCTTCGGCGGATCAGGCAGCGGCGGAAGCTCGAACACGCCGATGAACCAGTTCTTCCGCTTGTGATGCGGTCTGAGCGGACTCTGCGCCGTCCATTGGATCGCACCGATCCATGGATGTGCAAAGCTGGCTGCGCCATCGCCGTGGATGACGACCAGCGCCGATGCCGGGCCGTGCGTATCCGGATTCGGCCCCTCCAGGGAATCGGTATCGAACCCGAGCGCGGTCGCTTCGGCGACGATGACTGCGATGGTATTTGCGACCGCGATCCGACATTCCGCCGGCCCGCGCCCGCTGGTGAGCAGAAGTCGGATCATCGGCGATCCTCCTTCCAGCTCTTTTCGCGCCTGATGCCAGCCGTCGCGGCACTGGACTGCGCCTTCTTGAACGTCAGCAGCGGTCGGAAGGTTGCCACCACGCGCACCAGGCCGAACTCCACGAGGTCGGCGATAACGCGTTCGATGCTCTTGTAAGCGTCGGGCGCTTCCTCGGCGAGCAGGCCGCGATCGCCGCAGACAACGATGCCGCCAAAGGGATTGCGCTCCAGCCTTGCGATGTCGGACTTCTTGACTCGCACCCGACCATGCATCGATGCACGATCGTATTTGCGGCCCGCGCCATGCGCGAGCGAGGCAAGCGCTTCGGTCCGCATGTCGGCCAGCGGCTCGACCAGATACGACAGCGTTCCGCGCGATCCCGGCACCGGCACCAGGCCGCGATCGGCGGCGGCCGCCCCCTTGCGATGCAGCGCCATGACGCCGCCGTCCGTCTTGAGCTGACACTCGACCATGTTGTGCGGAAGATCGTTGACGGGACGCAAGTCGGACCGCGCCGCTGCGCCCGTCCGCTCCGCGATGATGCGACGATTGAGCTTTGCCCATCGAACCGCGTGATCGTGCGCCGCCATGTAGGCGTTGCCTTCGTCGCTCCCGATGGAAAGGGTGTCTTGTCCATTGCTCAAAGCCCGCTCCAGAATTGAGGAGCCAAGGCCTCTCGAACCGGAATGGATCAGGACATAGGCAAGGTTCCGATCGAGACCTGCTCGTGCTGCCACCTCCGGCGCGAGGATCTGGTCGATAGCCTGAATCTCGCAGAAGTGGTTGCCGCCGCCGATGCTGCCGAGCGCGGCATCAAAGGCGGTGGTGCCAAGCTTCGCGCCCGCGAGCACGCTTGCCGCGTCGCCCTCCCAGGGCTGGTCGAGCGCGTGCATGCGCTCGGCCAGTTGATCAAGCCGCAGCTTGCGCGCTGCGATGTCCAGCTCGAACAGTGCCATGCCGCAGCCGATGTCGGAGCCGACCAATTGCGGAAAAATCCGGTTCGCCAGAATGGCGCAGCCGACCGGCCCGAATTTGCCGGGATGGAGATCCGGCATAGCGGCCACCGCCCGGACTCCGGGTAGCCCAGCGACATGTTCGAGTTGCAGCGTTGCGTTGCCTTCGATCCACGATTTGGACGAGGCGAAGATGTGGATCGGCGCGCGGCCGTCCACGTTGGCAGAGGTGCCCATTGAAAGCTTTCAGCAGATAGGAATCATCGACACGCGCAGCTGTGCGATGCGCGTGGTTTCCCTGACGGCGCGGCCAACGCGCGCGCTGTTAGGCGATGCCCTCGACGGGGCGGCGAGACATGATCGTCATCGAGCCTTCTCCCTGGTGATCGCGCCAAAAGGGGCGCCAGATCGGAGGGGACACATAACGGTGAAATTGAAAAGCCGCAAGTCGCAGCTGATGCGCGCCGGTCGGGTGGCAATCCCCGTTGCCGGCGGGCGTCTGTTTCGGGCCTGCAAGCCACACCCGGCATTTTTGCACGCATTGACGTCCCGAATGCTGCTGACTTTTCAAGGTGCAAGGCCTATATCACCCCCGCCCGGCACGTCCGGGCTTTCGGCGTTTGACTGGATCTGAGCCATGACGGGAACGACACGATCGAGCAACGGGCTGGACGATCGCCGCAAGCGGCTTCTGTTCCGCTGCTGGCACCGCGGCACGCGCGAGATGGACCTGATCCTCGGCCGCTTCGCGGATGCCGAGATCGGCAATCTGTCCGATACGGAGCTGACCGAGCTCGAGACCCTGCTCGAAGAGTCCGATCCCGACCTCTACGCCGCCATCACCGGCGACAAGGTGCTGCCGGCTGATGTCGCCGGCGCGCTGTTTGCCCGCATCAAGGCGTTCCCGATCACGGACGGCGATCTATGAAGCAGGGGATGAAGTCGCCGGCCGAGCTGCTCACGCCCGGCCGCGCGCTGACGCTTGCCAATGTCGCCGAGGGCGCCGAGGGCCTCGTCATCTCGGATCTGGCGCGCGCCATCGCGGCGCGGCCGAAGAAGCCGGCCGTCAGCCTCGCCGTGGTGTGCCGCGATGGCGCGCGGATGCAGCAGCTCGAACGCGCGCTGCAATTCTTCGCGCCCGATCTGCCGGTGCTGACCTTCCCGGCTTGGGACTGCCAGCCCTATGACCGCGTCTCGCCGCATGGCGGCATTCTCGCCCAGCGCCTGACGACGCTGGCGCGGCTCGCGCCGCTGACCGGCAGCGACAAGCCGCTGATCGTGCTGACCACGGTGAACGCGATCGTGCAGCGCGTGCCCGCGCGCGAGCTCGTCGCGGCGCAGGCGCTGTCGGTCGCGCCCGGCAACGTCGTGCCGATGGACACCATCATCGCCTGGCTCGAGCACAACGGCTACAACCGCTCCTCGACCGTGCGCGAGCCCGGCGAATATGCCGTGCGCGGCGGCATTCTGGACCTGTTTCCGGCCGGCCTCGAGCAGCCGGTGCGTTTCGACTTCTTCGGCGACAGTTTGGAATCGATCCGCACCTTCGACGCCGAGACCCAGCGCACGCTGCTCGACATGCGCGCGCTCGACCTCGTCCCGGTCTCGGAATTCCAGCTCGTCACGGACACCATCCGCCGTTTCCGCATGGGCTATGTCGCCGAGTTCGGCGCGCCCGAGCGCGACGATGCGCTCTACGAGGCCGTCAGCGAAGGCCGCCGTCATCCCGGCATGGAGCACTGGCTGCCGCTGTTCCAGGACCGGATGGACACCCTGTTCGACTATCTGCAAGGCGCAGCCGTCGCGATCGAGCCGCAGGCCGAGGATGCCGTCCGCGAGCGCTTCAAGCAGATCCAGGACTATTACGAGGCCCGCCGCGATGCGATGGAGCATCCCGGCGGCGGCGCCATCTACAAGCCGCTGCCGCCGGATCGGCTGTATTTTACCGAAGACGAGTGGACCAGGCGCCTCGGCGACATCCCCCTGGCGCGCCTGACGCAGTTCTCCGTGCCGGCCGACGGCACCAGCGTCGTCGACGCAGGCGCACGCAAGGGCCGCGATTTTGCGCCGGAGCGCAACGACAGCACCGTCAACGTGTTCGAGTCCGTGGTCAGCCACGTCATGGCGCTGCATGCCCAGCGCAAGAAGGTCGTGATCGCGCTGTGGAGCGAAGGCTCGCGCGATCGCATGACCTCGATGCTGCGCGACCACAAGCTGGCCCACACCACCAGCGTCAACGCCTGGCGGACTGTGCAGGCGACCCCGCGCAACGAGACCATGCTCGCCGTGCTCGGCCTGGAGGCCGGTTTCGAGACCGACGAGATCGCGCTCATCAGCGAGCAGGACATTCTGGGCGATCGCCTGGTGCGGACGCGCAAGGCGAGCCGCAAGCTCGACAATTTCATCTCGGAGATCACGAGCCTCACCGCGGGCGATATCGTCGTCCACGCCGATCACGGCATCGGGCGCTTTGTCGGCCTGCAGACGCTCGACGTCGCCGGCGCGCCGCATGACTGCCTCGAGCTGCATTATGCCGCTGACGCAAAGCTGTTCCTCCCGGTCGAGAACATCGAGCTTTTGTCGCGCTACGGCTCCGACCAGACCACGGTCGAGCTGGATCGTCTGGGTGGCTCCGGCTGGCAGACCCGCAAGGCAAAACTCAAGAACCGCATCCGCGAGATCGCGGGCGAGCTGATCAAGATCGCCGCCGCGAGGCATCTGCACGAGGCGCCAAAGCTGCCGGTGCAGCAGGGCCTTTACGACGAGTTCTGTGCACGCTTCCCCTATGACGAGACCGAGGACCAGTTAGGGGCGATCGAATCCACGCTGAAGGACCTCGAGCTCGGTCGTCCCATGGACCGGCTGATCTGCGGCGACGTCGGCTTCGGCAAGACCGAGGTGGCGTTGCGCGCGGCGTTCGCCGTCGCGCTCGAAGGCAAGCAGGTCGCTGTCGTGGTGCCGACCACGCTGCTGGCGCGCCAGCACGCCAGAACCTTCACCGAGCGCTTCAAGGGCTTTCCGGTCAACGTGGCGCAGGCCTCGCGCCTGATCCCGACCAAGGAGCTGAACCTGGTCAAGAAGGGCATCGCCGATGGCTCCGTCGACATCGTCGTCGGCACCCACGCGCTGCTCGGCAAGGCCATCAAATTCCGCGATCTCGGCCTCGTCATCGTCGACGAGGAGCAGCATTTCGGCGTCACCCACAAGGAGCGGCTGAAGGCGCTGCGCGCCGAGGTGCATGTGCTGACGCTGTCGGCAACGCCGATCCCGCGCACGCTGCAACTGGCGCTGACCGGCGTCCGCGAGCTCTCGATCATCGCTTCGCCCCCGGTCGATCGTCTTGCGGTCCGCACCTTCGTTGCCCCGCACGATCCGCTGATGATCCGCGAAGCGCTGCTGCGCGAGCGCTATCGCGGCGGCCAGGCGTTCTACGTGGTGCCGCGCATCGACGATCTTGCCGAGGTCAAGGATTTCCTCGACAAGAACGTGCCGGAGATGAAGGTCGCGGTCGCGCACGGGCAGATGCCGCCCGCCGTGATCGAGGACATCATGACCGCGTTCTATGACGGCAAGTTCGACATCCTGCTGTCGACCACCATTGTGGAATCCGGCCTCGACATCCCCAACGCCAACACGCTGATCGTGCACCGCGCCGACATGTTCGGCCTCGCCCAGCTCTACCAGCTGCGCGGCCGCGTCGGCCGCTCCAAGCTGCGCGCCTATGCGCTGTTCACGCTGCCGGCGCAGCAGAAGATCACGGCGCAGGCGGAGCGCCGGCTTACCGTGCTGCAATCGCTGGAGACGCTGGGCGCAGGCTTCCAGCTCGCCTCGCACGATCTCGACATCCGCGGCGCCGGCAACCTGCTCGGCGAAGAGCAATCCGGCCACATCAAGGAGGTCGGCTTCGAGCTCTACCAGTCGATGCTGGAGGAGGCGATCGTCAACCTCAAGGCCGGCGTGTCCGAGCCCGCCGCCGACCGCTGGTCGCCGTCGATCACCATCGGCATGCCCGTGCTGATTCCGGAAGACTATGTCGGCGATCTCTCGGTGCGGCTGTCGCTGTACCGACGGCTCGCCGATCTCGACACCGAGGAGGAGATCGAGAACTTCGGCGCCGAGATGCGCGATCGGTTCGGCGTCTTGCCGGATGAGGTGCGCTACCTCTTCAAGGTGGCCGCGATCAAGGCGTTTTGCCGCAAGGCCAATGTCGGCAAGATCGACGCCGGTCCAAAGGGGGCCGTCATCGCTTTCCGCGACAATTCCTTCGCCTATCCCGACCGCCTGGTCAGCTTCATCCGCAGCTACGGCCAGGCCGCCAAGGTGCGGCCCGACATGAAGGTGGTGTTCCTTCAGGATTGGGAGACGCCGGAAGAGCGCCTTGCGGGCACGACGGAGATCATGCGGCAGCTGGCGCAGCTCGCAACGAGCAAGAAGGCGGCGTAGCCTGGGTTAAGCTTATCGCGTCCCGGACAAGCGCCGCGAAGCGGCGCACAGATCCGGTACCCCCGTTCTTTCCTTGGCGCGGGGGACGGGCCAATTCATAAGCCTGCTCGATAAGCCCATACCAATTATGTCATCTAATCGCACGGCGTCCCATCGCCTATAACGAGCTTGCAAGGGCGATCATGCCCCGCCGGCGCGCGAGTGTCCGGGACGCAACCGCGGTGCACAGGAGATTCGTTATGAAGCTGCAAGCCGCGGTTGTCGCATTGCTTGCGCTGATGGCCATGCCGTCGGCCCGCACGGAGGAGAGTGTCGCCATGACCGGATCAAAGCCCGCGCTGACGTCTGCGGACGTTCGGAAGGTTGCCCCTGTACTGGAGGCCTACACGCAAAACCGTCTGCTCGGCGACGTGTGGAAACGGCCCGGCCTTGCGCCACGCGACCGCAGCATCGTGACATTGGCTGCACTGATCGCACGCAATCAGCCGATCGAGATGCCGTATCATTTCAATCTCGCGCTCGATAACGGTGTCAAGCCACGCGAGATCTCGGAGATCATCACCCATCTTGCCTTCTACGCCGGCTGGGCCAATGCGATGTCGGCCGTCGCTGTCGCCAGGGACGTCTTTGCCGCCCGCAACATCGGCGCCGGGGAGCTTCCGGCCGTCTCGGTGACGCCGTTGCCGCTCGACGAGGCCGCCGAGGCGCAGCGTGCCGCGTTCGTCCAGGAGCAGTTCGGCGCGTCCTTTCCGGGCGTCGTGCAGTACACCACCGACGTGTTGTTTCGCGACCTGTGGCTGCGTCCGGACCTTGCGCCCAGGGATCGCAGTCTCGTCACCGTCAGCGCGCTGATCGCCAACGGGCAGATGGCCCAGCTCACGCCGCACCTCAACCGGGCGATGGATAACGGCCTGACCCAGACGGAGGCGTCGGAAGCGATCACGCAATTGGCGTTCTATGTCGGCTGGCCTAACGTGTTTTCGGCGATGCCCGTCGCCAAGGATGTGTTCGCGAAGCGGCCACGTTAGCCGCGTTCGCGCGGCCATCGGGGAGGAGGCTGACTTGACTATCGCGCAACTTCTTCTGATCGGCGCATCCGTGCTGCCGGCAGTCATTTCCGGAGCTGCTGCCGGCACCGATCTGCGGTCGCTCTACGTGCAGGAAGCGGAGATCGAGGTCGATCCCGCGCAGCTTGAGTCCTACAAGGCCGCGGTGGCCGAGCACATCGAGACCGCCACGCGCGTCGAGCCCGGTGTCGTCGCGCTCTATGCCGTCTCCGAAAACGACGATCCCGCACGGGTCAGGGTGTTCGAGATCTACCGGGATCAGGATGCCTACCGGTCTCACCTGGAGACCATCCACTTCAAGACATACAAGGCGACCGTGGAGAAAATGGTCCGGTCGCTCAAGTTGATCCGGACCACGCCCATCGCCTTTGGCGCGCTGCCGAAGTGACAGCTCAGTCCCTGTGGCGGAGCGCCTCGACAAGGAGTGCAAAGGCCGCGGAGGGTTGCCGCCGGCTTGGGTAGTAGAGGTGGTAGCCGGGGTAGGGAGGGCACCAGTCCTCGAGCACCCGCCTGAGGCGCCCCTTGTTGATGTGGGGTTGCACCAGGCCCTCCGGCAGATAGGCCAGCCCGAGGCCTGCAAGCGCGGCCTGGAGCATCTGGGTCGTGGTGTTGAAGAACAATTGACCGTCGACCCGAACCTTGAGCTCCCGCGAACCTTTTTCGAATTCCCAGGAGTACAATCCGCCATGGGTCGGCAGGCGCAGATTGATGCAATTGTGCTCGACCAGTTGCGACGGCTTCTTCGGCTCTGACCGGCTGCGGAAATAAGAGGGAGCGCCGACGACGGCCATGCGCGAGTCGGGGCCGATCCGCACCGCAATCATGTCCTTCGCGACCTGCTCGCCATCCCGCACGCCGGCATCGAAACGCTGCGCGACGATATCCGTCAGTCCGTAATCGCTGACGATCTCGAGCTTGATGTCGGGATAGTCGCGCAACATCTTTGCAAGCTTCGGCAGAAGCACGGCGTCGGTGGCATATTCGGTTGCGGTGATGCGGATGGTCCCGGAGGGCTTTTCCCGAAGCTCGGTCAAGGCCGCGAGCTCGGACTCGATCTCCGCGATCCGTGGACCCACGTTGCGCAACAGGCGTTCGCCGGCGGCCGTGGGCGACACGCTGCGCGTGGTGCGCGTCAGCAGGCGCAGCTTCAGCCGGGCCTCGAGCTCCTTGATGGTGTAGCTGAGCGCGGATTGTGAAATGCCGAGCTTGGCCGCGGCTCTGGTGAAGCTGCCTTCGCGGGCGACGATCAGGAAGGCCGAGAGGTCGTCGAGATTTCCGCGTTGCATTTATCGATCCTGTTTATAAGCCCATGCCGATTATAGTGGCTAGTCCGCATAGCCGCACGCATTAGATTTGCCGCAGTCCCGCAAGGTAAGGCGAGCTCGGCATATGGATCGATCGGACGGTGGCTTCCGGCAAGGCGAGAGCAGCGCTGTGGACGCCTCGGGTGCACTGACGCGCCGGCGCATGCTGTCAGGCGCTGCCGGATTGGCCATGCTGGCATCGTCGCCTGCGGGCTTTGTGAGGGCTTCGCAAAACACTGGCCCGACAATCGGAAGGTTTGGAACAATGGACATCAAACGCAACGGCTCACGCCCCTCCGGCAAGGGCCCCGAAGCATGGTTCTCCGGCACGGTCCGTGTCGATCCGCTCTTTCAGGTCGGTGACCCCGCGCACCTGAGCGGCGGTCAAGTGACTTTCGAACCCGGGGCCCGGACCATGTGGCACACGCATCCGCTCGGCCAGACCCTGATCGTCACGTCGGGCCTCGGCTGGGTGCAAAGCGAGGGTGGGCCGATCGAGGAAATCCGCCCCGGCGACGTCGTCTGGTTTCCGCCCGGCGAGAAGCACTGGCACGGCGCCACCGCGACGACGGCGATGACGCATATCGCCATCACGGAATCGCTCGATGGCAAGAATGTCGACTGGATGGAAAAGGTCAGCGACGCACAGTACCGCAAGTGATGTTGCGCCCTGGCGTGGTGAAACGACCGGGAGATTGAACATGCAGATGCGCAAGCTTGGCGACAGCGGCCTCGCGGTCTCGGCGATCGGCCTCGGCTGCATGGGCCTGAACTATCATCGTGGCCCGGCGCCGGAGCGGCACGAGATGATCGCGCTAATCCGCGCAGCGGTGGAGCGCGGCGTCACCTTCTTCGACACCGCCGAGGTCTACGGCCCGTTCACCAACGAGGAACTGGTGGGCGAGGCGCTGGAGCCGTTCCGGAACGACGTCGTCATCGCCACCAAGTTCGGCCACGATCTCGGGCCGGCCGACGCGCGGCGTTCCGGCGGGCTCGACAGCCGCCCCGAACGCATCCGGCAGGCGGCCGAGGGTTCCTTGAAACGGTTGCGGATCGAGACGATCGACCTGTTCTACCAGCACCGCGTCGATCCGAACGTTCCGATCGAGGACGTCGCGGGCGCGGTCAAGGATCTGATCGCCGCGGGCAAGGTCAGGCATTTCGGCCTCAGCGAGGCCGGCGTCTCCACCATCCGCCGCGCGCATGCAGTCCAGCCCGTCGCCGCGATCCAGAGCGAATATTCGCTCTGGTGGCGACAGCCCGAGACGGAGGTGTTGCCGGCTTGCGAGGAGCTGGGGATCGGCTTCGTTCCCTTCAGTCCGCTGGGGAGGGGCTTCCTTACCGGCAAGATCGACGAGACCACCAGCTTTGGCGGCAATGACAACCGCGCCGGCCTGCCGCGCTTTACGCCAGAGGCGCGCAAGGCGAACCGGCCGGTCGTCGACCTGCTGGCCCGGATCGGCGCCGACAAGCGTGCCACGCCGGCGCAGATCGCGTTGGCCTGGCTGCTGGCGCAGAAGCCGTGGATCGTCCCGATCCCCGGCACGACCAAGCCCGGCCGCCTCGACGAAAACATCGCCGCGGCTGCGGTCACGCTGACACCCGACGAGCTCAGGCACATCGACGCCTTGGTCGCGCAGATCACCATCACGGGCGACCGTTACCCGCAGGCGGAAGCCGCGCGCACGCAGCGCTGACGGCGCCCCGACAATCGACAGGAGAAATATCCATGAACATTTCATTCGAGGGACAGGTCGCGCTGGTAACCGGCGCGGCGTCGGGGCTCGGCCTTGCCACGGCAAAGGCTTTCGCGGAATCCGGGGCGTCCGTCGCGCTGGCGGACTGGAACGAGGACGCGGTGCGAGCTGCGGCAGGCGAACTCGCCAGCCGGGGTCACAAGGCCGTCGCCATCCGCTGCGACGTCTCCAATGACGCGCAGGTCGAGGCCATGGTCGCGAAGACGGTCGCCGCCTTCGGCAGGCTCGATGTCGCCTATAACAACGCGGGCGTCCAGAATGTTCTCGCAGAGACCGCCGACACGACTCGCGAGGATTACGACCGCGTCATGGGGATCAATCTCCGCGGCGAGTGGAGCTGCATGAAATTCGAACTGCAACACATGCGCAAACAGGGACGCGGCGCAATCGTCAATTGCTCGTCTCTCGGGGGACTTGTGGGAGGCGCCGAGCGCGGCATCTATCACGCCGCCAAGCACGGCGTTCTTGGCTTCACCAAGAGTGCGGCGCTCGAATATGCGGCACGCGGCATCCGCATCAATGCGATATGTCCCGGGCTCATCTGGACGCCGATGGCAGACCAGATGGTTGCCGGCGGCCAGGGCGATGCGCTCAAGGCCATGGAGAAGAGCGTGCCGATGGGACGCGTCGGCCGTCCCGAGGAGATCGCGACTGCGGTACTCTGGCTCTGCAGCGACGCAGCCAGCTATGTGACCGGCCAGTCCATCTCGGTGGATGGTGGCTTCATCATGCGTTGAAGGGGACGGGCGCTCGCGAAGATCCGCGAGCGCGGCGTGACCTCAGAAGGAGCCGTCCGTCGACCTGGAGAGGTCCGCGTAGGCCCGCGCTTCCTCGAGGCGGGCTTCGAGGGCCGGCTGGACCACGGCAAGCGCGTCGCTGCCGGCCACGAACTGCCTGGGTGGATTGTCCATCCCGGCGATCTTGACCAGGGCATGGGCCAGCCTGGCCGGGTCACCCTGCTGGGCGCCGTAGTAGCCCGACCACATGGTTTCGGCGCTGCCTTCCGCCGCGTAGTCCTCGATGGAGCTCCGGGCATATTTGTCGTTGTGAGCTTCCAGAAGGTCCGTCCGGAAGAAGCCGGGTTCGACCGACGTGATCTTGATGCCGAACGGCTCGATCTCGTGGGCCACCGACGCCGATACCAGCCGCCGGCAAACGCCGCCCGCGCTCGCCGCACTCATTGCCGCGCTGCGTTACAAGCCGTAAGCGCGGGCGTCGTGTGGCTACGACGCCGCCCGCGACGCGTCGGCCGACAGCCGCGCCAGCAGTGACCGCGCCGTATCCGACGGCGACAGCGAATCCACGCTGACGACGGGATCGCTGCGCATCTCGTGCTTGCCGTTCGAAGTATGCCGCATCACTGCTGACAGCCGGCGGGCGATCATGTGCGCGGTGCGGAAGTCGGTCTCGGCGAACACGACGATGACCGAGCCGTCCTTCTGCGCCGCGCCAAAATCCATCTGCCGCATCAGGCGGCTCAAAATACGCGCGGCGTCCAGCTGGGCGCGGGGATTGTTGGGATCGAAGGCGAAGCGCGCCACCGACAGGCCGCCGCCGCGGGCCAATGTCTGCTCGACCGCCCTGGCGAAATCGCGGGCAAAGGCTTCCGTCGTCAGCAGGCCGCTGCGCGGATCGAGCCAGCCGCCGGCATCGATCGAGCGCAGCGTGCGGCTCAATTGCGCTTCCGTCGCGTGCTGGCGGATCAAGGGCAGCGCGTTGGCGGCAACCTTCGCCGGCTCGCCCGGGATCAGCTCGAGATTGGGCAAATCGTAGGTCTGCGTCAGCTGGTGCGCGGTGACGACCACGGGCAGGGTGCGGAAGCGGGTGTCCTCGGCAAGCACCGTGAGGAAGGCATCCGTCACGCGCGCCGTGAACCCCTCGGCCAGCACGACGCCGTCGATGTCGCGGGTGTTGAGGTGCTTGGCTGCGGCCTCGATCGAGAGCGCGCCGATGACGCCGACGCGCTCACCGAGCGCGACGGAGAGTGCGGGATAGGCCGCGCCGCGGCCGATCAGCAGCACGGTGGCATCGCGCGACGGATCGCTCTCAGGCAGAGCGACCTTCACCTCGGGCAGCCGGCGCAGCACGGTCGCATGAAGGGTGCGGACGCGCAGCGCGGCGCGCAGCCGCGCGCCCAGGCGATCGGGCGGGCCGCCGCGCGAGGCGAAGGGCAGGGCGTTGGGCGGCAGCGTGCCCGGCGCATCCAGGGCGACGAAGGGAAGGTAGGGCGATTGGTCGGCGATCTTGCGGGCGAGCAGCGCCAGATGCGGCTCATGTCCGCTGGTCATCGCGGCGAGGACCGCGGCCGGCTGCACCTGCTCGACCGCGCGCGATGCACTGGCCCAGTCGGTGTCGACCACGGGGAAGAGACGGGCCTCGTCCAGCGCCGCGACGATTGCGGGTCGCTCGGCATTGGACACAAAGAGGATCGGGCCCGCCTGGGACATTAAGGAACTCTGATCACGCAAAGGGTGCTGCGCAATCTAGTTTGGCCGCCTTAATGCAGCGTCAACGATGGCAGCGAAAGTGCCTTCAGGCCGCTCCGGAGCGGTCGCGAAAAGCCTCGACCATCAGGGGGTTAAGCCCGAGCTCGTTGAGCGCCTCGCGGGCGCGCGCATTGTCCTGGGCGCGGCCGGCGAGCCGGTGACCGGAGAGGCGGTCGGGCAATGCAGTGAGCAGGGCGCCCTGGCCGAGCCGGCGCGCCCATTCCTGGAGGTCGTTCGAGAGGAAGCGGTAGCCGCCCACGGCCATGATCCCGGAGGGCGGCGCGGTGATGCAGATCGCGCCGCTCGGACGATCGAGCCGCGCCGCATAGCCGGTGTCGACATAGTCGCGGGGCGGCTGCGCGATCAGGGTGTCGCCGACCGGCTGCGGCGGGGCGTAGGCTGCGATCGGCACCATCGCGCCGCGCAGGCCGAGCGTGCCTTTCGGCGTCAGCAGGATCTCGCCGGCAATGGAGGAGCCGGACTGCTCGCGCGGGGCACCGTGCGGCCCGGGCATGACAGGCACGGGCATGCCGTCCTCGCCGCGGCGGGCGCCGAACAGACCGGCCTCGCCGAACAGGTAGACGTCGGTGAGCGGCGCATGTGGCGCGGTCCAGGCCTCGCTCGCGGCGACCTGCTCGGGCGCGCGCCACAGGCCGACGACGTTGCGCAAGGTCGGCATCCGCGCCGCCAGGCCGGCATCGCCGAGCCGCAATGCGAGCTGCGCGGGCGCGATCAGCACCTCGCATTCATGCTCGTTGATCTGCTGCTCCAGCACGTCGTTCTCGAACGGATGATGCAGCGCCAGCGCGCCGCCCGACAGCAGCCAGACCGCGAGCGAGGAGGCGAGGCCGGCGAATGACATCGGCGTGAACGCCGCCATCACGGTCGCGCCCTGCTTGATGTCGGCTTCGAGCGACATCGCCAGCCCGCCGGCGATCAGGCTGAAATGCGGCCGCGGCACCGGGCGAAAGCCTTCCGCGGTGACGTCGAAGGAGATCATCGCCGCCTTGCGGCCGTCCTGGATCACGGCGCGCGTGGTGCCGGGCGGGCGGGCCAGCACGTCATCGAGCGAGGCCATCCCCTCAGGCAAATCGGTGCCGAAGCCGCAGACGTGACGGATCGAGAAGGCTTCCGCCGCGGCATGCATCGCAAGGTCGGCATAGCTGACGCCATCGACCTTGCTCATCGTGACGATGGCGCGCGCCGCGGTGCGGTTGAGCGCGGCGGTCAGTTCCGCGTGGCGCCACAGCAGCGGCAGCACGGCGACGACGAGCCCGGCGCGATGGGCGGCAAGCACGGTCAGCACGAACTCGACCGTGTTGGGCAACTGGATGGCGATGACCGAATTGGCCGGCAGGCCCGATTCGACGAAATAGGCCGACAGCGCCTCGATGGCGGTATCGGCCTCGGCATAGCTCAGCCGCCGCGGCTGGTGCCCGGTCACGCGCGCCTTGTTGAGGGGATCGAGCAATGCGGCCGCATGCGGCTGGCGTATCAGCGTGCGCTGGAACAGCGTGTCGAGCGTCGGCGATATTGCTGGCTGGTTCACGGCGTCACTTTGCTTGACTGGGCTCACCCTTCGACCACCAGCTCTCCGGCAGGTAGCCGGACAACGCGGTAGCCTTTGGTCGTTCTATCCGATTCCAGCGCGCGATCCATTGCTCGGATACGTTAAAGAGGGGGATTGTGTAGAAGCCCGCGATCAGGGCGCGGTCGAGCGCGCGCACCGCCGAGACGAAGGCCGTATGTTCACGGGCCTCCAGCAGGGCGCCGATCATGGCATCGACCGCCGGATCCCGGGCGCCCATGTAGTTGCGGGTCCCCGGATTGTCGGCGGCAGCGCTGCCCCAATAGAAATACTGCTCGTTGCCGGGCGATAGCGACTGGTCCCAGCGGTTCTGGATCATGTCGAACTCGTAGGCGAGCCGGCGCTGGTCGAACTGGACGGGATCGACCGCGCGCACGCTCGGCTCGATGCCGGCGCGCTTGAGGTCGCGCTGGAAGGCGAGCGCGATGCGTTCCTGGTCGCGGGTGGTGACCAGGATCTCGAAGGTGAAGGGCGCCTTGGTGGTACGGTTGCGCAGCACGGTGCCGTCGAGATCGTAGCCGGCCTCCGACAACAGTTTCAGCGCGGCGCGCAGCGTGGTGCGGTCGCGCCCCGAACCGTCGGTGACCGGCAGGCGATAGCTGCCGTCCATGATGTCGGCCGGAATGCGTGCGGCGAACGGCTCGAGCAGCTCGTGTTCGCGCGCATCCGCGGGCTTGCCATAGGCCGACAGGTCCGAGCCTGCAAAATAGCCTGCGACGCGCGAATAGAGCCCGAAGAAATAGTTGCGGTTGATCAGCTCGAAATCGAACAGCAGCGTCAGCGCCTGGCGCACGCGAATGTCGGCGAAGACAGGACGGCGGGTGTTGAACACCAGGAATTCGGAAGGTTGCGGCGTGCCGGGCTTGACGGTGTCGCGGATCACGTCGCCGCTTCTGGCGGCGGGAAAATCGTAGCCGTCGTGCCAGCGCAGCGGCTCGGTCTCGATGCGGAAATCGTAGAGGCCGCGCTTGAAGGCCTCGAACTGGCCGTTGGCCTCGCGAAAATAATCGAGCCTGATCTCGTCGAAATTGTAGAGCCCGCGATTGATGGCGAGGTCGCGGCCCCAATAGTCGGGATTGCGCGTGAGCGTCACGCTGGCGCCGGGCTTCACCGCCGTGACCCGGTACGGGCCGGAGCCGACCGGCCCCGTCAGCGTCGTCTCCTCGAAGGCCGCGACGTCGACCGCGTGCTTGGGCAGGATCGGCATCAGGCCGAGGATCAGCGGCAATTCCCGGTCATTGGCACCGGCAAGATCAAAGCGGACGGTGAGGGGATCGGGCGCCGCGGCCTTGACGACCTTGGCGTAATATTGCCGATGGTTGGGACGGCCGTGATCGCGCAGCAACTGCCAGGAGAACAGCACGTCCTCGGCCTGCACCGGCTTGCCGTCGGAGAAGCGGGCACGGGGATCGAGGCGGAACGTGACGAAAGTCCGTTCGTCGTCGGTCTCGACGGTCCTGGCGAGCAGGCCGTAGAGCGTGAACGGCTCGTCATAGCCGCGTGCGAGCAGGCTTTCGACGACATAGCCCCGCATCTGCTGCACGGCCAATCCCTTCACGATGAAGGGATTGAGGCTGTCGAAGGTGCCGAGAATGCCCCAGGTCACCCGGCCGCCCTTGGGGGCTTCGGGGTTGGTGTAGGGCATGTGGGTGAAATCGGCGGGCATCGCCGGCCTGCCGTGCATGGCGATGGCATGGGCCTCGTCGGCCCGCGCGCTGCTTGCCGACAGTCCGGCGGTCACGGCCAGGACAAGGGCGGAGGCGAGGATGCAAAGGCGGATGCCGGGGCCCTCGATCAGGCGCTGGAACATGAACATCGGCACACGTTGATTCGAGGACCGGCGGGCCTGAATCCTATCACAGGGAATTTCACCGGGCGCAGGCGAGAGCGCGGTCAAAGATGGTTGTCGGCATTGATCTTTTCGTCGGCCACGTTAAGAAGGCACGCAATCGCGCAAGAGCGCCGAGCCCGTCACTTATCCGCCTCATTTGACGGGGAGAGAGCCGCGCCCAAGGCGGCCAGGTTCGGCGCTTCGGAGCGGTTCGGGCACTTCCCGTTCAGAAAGGGTTTTCCGCAATGAATTTCCGTTACTTGGCCGCGTCCGTCCGGCCGCGCGGGCAACTTCTCGCCCTGTTGACGGCGACGGCGTTGGCCGTCCCGTTTGCCGCCGAGGCCCAGACCCCGGCGCCGGCCCCGGGCGCACCGACGCCGCCCAAGGCGGCCCCGAAAGCGGCTCCGAAGGCCGCCCCCAAGGCTCCGGCGCCCGCCCAGGCGCAGCCGGCCCAGCAGCAGGCTCCCGCGCAGGGCGCTCCGGCGCAGCAGCAGGGTGCGGCTCAGCCGGCGGATCAGCAGATCCAGCTGATCTACGCCCCCTGGACCAAGTTTTGCCTCAAGGGCCAGGACGCCAATGCCAAGCAGGTCTGCTTCACCGGCAAGGACGGCCGCATCGAGTCCGGCCAGCCGGTCATCGCCGCCGTCATCATCGAGCCGGAAGGCGAGCCGAAGAAGATCCTGCGCGTGACGCTGCCGCTCGGCATGCAGCTCGTGCACGGCACCCGCATTATCGTGGACAACAACGCGCCGCTTCAGAGCCCGTATGTGATCTGCTTCCAGAACGGCTGCATGTCGGACTACGAGGCCACGCCCGAGCTCATCGGCAACATGAAGAAGGGACAGAATCTCGTCGTCCAGGCGATCAACGCCAACGGCGCTCCACTGACCCTGCCGCTGCCGCTCGCCGGTGAATTCCAGAAGGCCTATGACGGTCCGCCGACCGATCCGAAGGTCTTTGAGGAAAACCAGAAGAAGCTCCAGGAAGAGCTTCAGAAGAAGGCCGACGAGCAGCGCAAGAAGCTCGAGCAGGGTGGCGGCGTCCCCGGCGCGCCTCCGGCTCAGCAGAAGTAATCGGACGACCGACGTCCAGACATGAAAAAGGCGCTCGTTTCGAGCGCCTTTTTTGCTGTCTTGTGTGTGGGCGCGATACCGGTTCGCGCCAAGAAAACGCGTCAGGAAAACGCGTCGAAACCAGAGGCTAGTTCAGCGAGGGATTGCGCGGACGATAGCCGCCGGCCTTGTCCTTGATGAAGATCTCGGCGACCTGGGAATGCCGGACCGGCTCGCCGGACTCGTCGGGCAACAGGTTCTGCTCGGAGACATAGGCGACGTATTCCGACTCGGCGTTCTCCGCGAGCAGATGGTAGAACGGCTGGTCCTTGTGGGGCCGCACTTCCTCGGGGATCGACAGCCACCACTCCTCGGTGTTGTTGAATTCCGGATCGATGTCGAAGATCACGCCCCGGAACGAGAAGATCCGGTGGCGCACGACCTGTCCGATCTGGAATTTGGCGGTCCGCGCTTTAATCATTCCCCGTCGATAGACCAGGATTGTGGCCGATGCTAGTGGCCTGATCTGGAATTAACGTCTGCGCTCGGGGCAGATAGCCCTCAAGCCTTCAGAAAACACTTCAGCAATGGTTGACATCCTCAATCTGGCGTTACCTTATTTCGGCTTGATCTTCGTCGGTTTCGCCTGCGGCAAGGCCAAGTCCCTGCCGGAATCGGGCCTCGCCTGGATGAACTTCTTCCTGCTCTACGTGTCGCTGCCGGCACTGCTGTTTGCGATCATGTCGAAGACGCCGTTTGAGGAGCTGAACAACCCGCCGTTCCTGGTGGCGACCACGCTGTCGACGGTTGCGGCGTTCACCCTGGCCCTGGTCGTCGGCAAGGTGCTGGGGCGGCTGACGCTGCGCGAGGCGACGCTCGCCGGCCTCTCCGGCGGCTACGGCAATATCGGCTACATGGGCCCGGGTCTGGCGCTCGCCGTGCTCGGAACCAAGGCCTCGGCGCCGACCGCGCTGATCTTCTGCTGCGACAGCATCTTCCTGTTCACCATCGTGCCGCTGCTGATCGAGCTTTCCGACCGCGACCATCCCTCGATCGTGCATGCCTTCGGCGTCGTGCTGAAGCAGATCGTGCTCAATCCGCTGATCATGTCGGCCTGTTTTGGCGCGGCCGTGGCGGCGCTCCACATAGAGATGCCGGTCGCGCTCGACCGCACCATCACCTTCCTTCAGAACGCAGCCGCCCCGACCGCGCTGTTCGTGCTCGGCGTGACCGTGGCGCTTCGCCCGTTCGACCGGGTGCCGTGGGAGGTGCCGGGCGTGGTTGCGGTGAAGCTGTTGATCCACCCGCTCATGGCGTTCGGCCTGATGCTGGCGTTCGGCCCGTTCGCGCAGCCCTGGGCCGCCACCGCCGTGCTGATGGCCTCGTTGCCGCCGGCGCTCAACGTGTTCGTGATCGCCCGGCAGAACGACGCCTGGATCGAATCCGCTTCCGTTGCCGTGCTGCTCGGCACCTTTGCGTCCGTGGTCACGCTGACCAGCGTGATGTGGGCGATCCAGAGCGGCCGGCTGGCGTTTCCGTGACCGAAGCGGCCAGGCCGTTCAACGGGAGCTGACTGGCGCCGGATCCGGGGATCCCGTTTTTCCCGGTGCTGCCGTCCGGGCGGCGAGAAACGCCTGTTCCAGGTGTGCGCGCATGCGGGTCGAGGCCAGCGGAGCGTTGCCCTCGGCAATGGCTTCGATGATCGCAAGGTGCTCGCGGCACCATTCGCGGACGCGCCGGCTGTCGAAATAGCTGCCGAACTCGAGCAGGCGCCGCAGCCGGTTCTGGTATTGGATGGCCTGGGCAAAAAAGGCGTTGCCGCAGAACTCGGCGCACATCTCGTGGAATGCCGCATCCGTCTCGAACAATTGCGTGCTGGAGACGGATGAGATGTCGGGATGAGAGACCAGATAAAGGTGCTGCAGGCGCATGCGTTCGATGGCGGCGAGATCCGGCTTGAACGTCGGCAGCAAAAAAGCCGAGGGCTCGATCGTCAGACGAAACTCGTAGCTGGCGCGCAGCGAGACGAGGGAGTCGAGCGTCGGCAGGAATGCCCAGCCATGCCCTTGCTTGCGTGCGATCAGGCCGTCTTCGGCAAGACGGGAGAGGGTGCGCGCCAGCGCGACGCGGTCCACATCATAGCGGCGCGCGATGTCGCTTTGGGTGATGGAATTGGGAATGCGATTCTCGAGCCGGTCGCGAACCAGCCTTGCATAGAGCTTCTCTTCGGTCGTCGACGGCACCTCGATCTCGATGCGATGCAGTGAATCGAACGGCTTGCGCAGGAAGAAACCGTGGTTCTTCCGCGTCTCGACGATGCCGCGATCGGCCAGCAGATCCAGCGCCGACCTGATCGGGGTCCGCGAGACCCCGATCAGGTCGGCGAGCTGCTGCTCGCGCAAATGATGGCCGGGCTCCAGCCTGGCGTCCCTGATGACGTCCAGAATCTGGTTGGCGAGGCGAAAGCGGGTTTGCTGGGTTGACCGCGCCATGGCGGGAGGCTCTGGGATCCTTCAAAAGTACGAATGGCGACTTGCGAACAATGGCTTCGGGCCGCGATCCTGGCCCAACCCGCGCTGATTAAAGCTTAGCCAGCAACTGCTTGCTGATCAGGCTTGACCTCAAAGGCGGCAGGGATTGTATATTATCCAACAATAAAACAATCAAGCCACAGGGGTTACCCATGTCTCGTTTGCGCCTTGCCTGCGGAATCCTGTCGCTTTGCCTGTCCGGGTCGGTGATGGCTGCGGACCTCTCGTCGGCCACGCTGGTCGAGAAGGGCGCGCTGACCTACGGCGTCGCCGGCACCTTCGCGCCGTTCGAGTTTCAGAAGGACGGCAAGCTCTCCGGCTTCGACATCGACATGATCGGTCTGCTGAGCAAGAAGCTTGGCGTCGAGGCCAAGCCCATGAACATGGAGTTCAAGGGGCTGATCGTCCGCTGCAAGGCGGCCGCGCCGACATCATCAACTCGGCCATGTATATCAACGAGCAGCGCGCGGCCCAGGTCGACTTCGTGCCCTATCTCAAGATCGGCACGCTCGTTCTGGTGCAGGCGGGCAATCCCGCCAAGATCACCGGCCGCGACGATTCCCTGTGCGGCAAGACCATCGCCGTCACGCTTGGCGGCATCCAGGAAACCTATGCGCGGCAGGACGACAAGCGCTGCCGCGACAAGGGCCTTGCCGCCATCAACGTGATGACGCTGCCGACCGCGCAGGATTCGGCGCTGACGCTCCGGCAGGGGCGGGCCGATGCGCTGTTCAATGCCACGCCCGGCGTCGTCGAGCTGATGGACAAGGTGCCGGGCGTCTACGCCGTGGCGGGCGCGGAGTTCGAAGCCAACACGCAGATCGGCATGGCCGTGCGCAAGGGCGACACGGCGATGAAATCCGCGGTGGAGGCGGCGCTGAAGGAGATCGTCGCCGACGGCTCCTACAAGAAGCTGATCGAAACCTGGAAGTTTCCTGCCTCGGTGTCGCTGTTCGAGTAAGGGAGCCTGCCGGTGTCCATCGAGCTCGTCCTGAAATACCTGACCTCGCCGAACTTCCTGCGCGGCGCGGAGATGACGCTGCTCCTGACGATCGCCTCGCTGATCTTCGGCGTCCTGATCGGTCTCGCACTCGCCTTGATCCAGGAGAGCCAGACCCGGATCGGCACCGTCGTGACGCTGACTTATCTCTGGCTGTTCCGCGGCACGCCCGTGCTGTTCCAGATCATCTTTATCTACAACGTGCTGCCGTCGTTCGGCATCCGCCTGTCGGCCTTCGTGTGCGCGGTGCTGGCGTTGTCGCTGAACGAGGGCGCCTACATGGCGGAGATCCTGCGTTCGGGACTTCAGGCCGTGAAGAAGGGGCAACGCACTGCCGGTCTCGCGCTCGGCATGACCCGAACCGAGATGATGCGCTATGTCGTGATTCCCCAGGCCGCGCGGATCGTGCTGCCGCCGATCGGCAACCAGATGATCGGCATGCTCAAGCTCAGCGCGCTGGTTTCGGTGATTGCCGTGGAGGAGCTGCTGCTGGTCGCGAACCAGACGGCGAGCGCCGACTTCCGCTATTTCGAGGCGCTGACCGCCGCCGGCATCTATTATCTCGCGATGACCACGGCCTTCATGGGCCTGCAAATCCTGCTGGAGACCGTGCTCGATCCCAAGAAGCGGCAGCGGATGCGGCGACTTTCCTTGACCGAGCGGATGCTGGGAACATCGAAAGCGCTGGCGGTGCGATAGCGGGATGGCGCACCTTCTCGAAATCGTCGGCATCAACAAGAGCTTTGGCGCGACGCAGGTCCTGAAGACCTGCACGCTCGCGGTCGATCCGTCGGAGACGCTGGTCGTGATCGGCCCGTCAGGGTCCGGCAAGTCGACGCTGCTGCGCTGCGTCAACCTGCTGGAGACGGTCGACAGCGGTGACATCTTCTTCGCGGGCGAGAACATCACGCGGGCCCGCCGCACCGCGCATCTGCTGCGCCGGCAGATCGGCATGGTGTTCCAGAACTTCGAATTGTTCGCCCATCTTTCGGCGGCCGAGAACGTCATGCTGGCGCCGGTGAAGATTCTCGGAATGAGCCGTGCCGACGCCCATGACATCGCGGTCGATCTCCTGCGCAAGGTGCAGATTCCCGAGAAGGCCGACGCCTTCCCGGACGAGTTGTCCGGCGGGCAGCAGCAGCGCGTCGCCATCGCGCGTGCGCTCGCGATGCGGCCGAAGCTGATGCTGTATGATGAGCCGACCTCCGCGCTCGATCCGGAAATGATCCGCGAAGTGCTGGATGTCATGGCGGCCCTCAGCGCCGAGGGCATGACGAGCATCGTCGTCACCCACGAGATGGGGTTTGCCAAACGCGCCGCCGACCGGATCGTGTTCATGGAAAGCGGCGAGATCATCGAGAGCGCTCCGAGCGACCAGTTCTTCGGCGGCACGGTCAACGACCGGGCGCGCCGCTTTCTCGATCAGATCCTTCACTGACCCCCGATATCCGGAGCCCCTCGATGCCCAGTTCTCCCGATGTCGCCCGCATGAAGCGCGAGCTCGCAGAGCTCATTGCGATCGACACGCAAAATCCGCCCGGCCACGAAGCCCCGGCGGCGCAATATCTGCGCGACCTGCTGGCCGCCGGCGGCTTCGACGTCGCGTTGCAGGCGTACAAGCCCGGACGCGTCAACGTCGTGGCGCGGCTCCAGAACGGCGCCGGCCCGGTGTTCGCCTTCAACACCCATATGGATGTCGTGCCCGCCGGCGAAGGCTGGTCCTCCGATCCCTTTGGCCTGACCGAGAAGGACGGTCGGCTCTATGGCCGCGGCGCCTGCGACTGCAAGGGACCGCTGGCGGCGATGCTGGAGGCGATGCGGATGCTGGCGGCCGACCGCACGGCATGGTCGGGCACGCTGCTGGGTGTCTTCGTCGCGGACGAGGAGATCGCCAGCGAAGGCGCCAAATTCTATGCTGCCGGCCATCCCGGGATCGACGCCGCCGTGGTCGGCGAGCCGACCTCGAATGCCGTCTTCTCCGCGCACAAGGGCAGCCTGCGGCCTGTCGTGCGGGTGTTCGGCGTCTCCGCGCATTCCGGAACGCCGCATCTCGGCGAGAACGCGATCTACCGGGCCGGCGAATTGCTGTGCCTTGTCGCCGAGCATCACGACACGGTTGTCCGTCACCGCAGCCATCCCCTGGTCGGAGCAGCCAGTCTCACGGTCACTAGGATCAACGGCGGCCATGCCGACAACGTGCTGCCCGGCGCCTGCGATCTTCTGCTCGACCGGCGGATGGTGCCCGGAGAGGATGAGGCGGCCGTCAAGCGGGAGATCGAAGCGCTTCTCGTGGTCGCGCGAGAACGCTTCGGCCTGCGCGCCGAAATCGTCGACTACAAGGCGACGACCGGAGGAGCGACGGAGACGGCGCAGGAGAGCGCGATCGTGCAGGCGAGCCTTGCCGCCAGCCGTGCACACGGCGTGACGAAGCCGGGTCCGTTCGGCTTCCAGGGCGCTTGCGACCTCGTGCACTTCGCGGGCGTCGGCGCGCAGGGAGTGGTCATCGGCCCGGGCGATCTTGCCGTTGCCCACAAGCCCGACGAGTTCGTGCCGGCCGACGAATTCATCACGTCCAGCCTGATCTATCGCGACGTGGCCAAAGCCATGCTGCGCAACTAGGACCCGAGCGTCTTGCGCGTTTCACTGCACCTCGCAGATCTGCATTACGGTGGTGGGCTTGTCCTGCACACGGCCTCGTCCGGCAGCATTCCGTCCCTGGCGGAAGTCTATCTGCGGCTCGATGACGGCGAGACCGTCGGCGTCGGCGAGGTGAGGGCCAACATCGCCTACCTCAACGGCTATGACGAGCGGACCGTGGTGGACGCAATCATCGCCGCCGTTCGCGACGTCGACTGGCGGCGCGATCCCATCGATCTGATCGCGATGATGACGCTCTGGGAGGCGCCATACATCGCGCCGGTCCGCACGCTGATCGATTGCGCCTTGCATGATCTCGTCGCACGCCGGGAGCGCAAGACCGTGGCCGCATGGCTCGGCGCGCCGAATGGGGATGTGAGCAGCAGGACCAACCAGACCCTGTTCTGGTCCTCGCACGAAGACTTCCTTGTCAAGGCACAGGCCTATGTCGACCGCGGTTACAGGGATCTCAAGGTGCGCATCGCCGTTGGAGATTTTGCCGAGGATCTGCGCCGCATCGCGGCTTTGCGCCAGCGCCTTGGCGGACGGGTGAAGATCGCGGCGGACGCAAACGGACGCTGGACGGCCGATGAGGCGCTGGCCAGGCTCGAGGCGCTCGCCGCGTACGATCTTGCTTATGTCGAGCAGCCGGTGCCGCCCGGCGACTGGGCAAGCATCGATGAGCTCGCGCGGAAAAGCCCTGTTCCCGTGATGCTCGACGAGAGCATCGCCACGGCGGACGATATCGCACGGGTATGTGCCTATCGCGGGCGGGTCTTTGCCCATCTCAAGCTCGTGAAACTCGGCGGCATCGCGCCGACCATCGCGGCGGCGCGAAATCTGTCCGAGGCCGGGGTACCCTTCATGATCGGCCAGATGAACGAGGGGGCCGCGGCCACCGCGGCGGCGCTGCACGTCGCCTGCGCGACCGCGCCTGAATTCGCCGAGCTCTACGGAGCCGACGGGCTCGTCAATGATCCGGTTTCAGGCATTTCCTACACCGACGGGGCGGTCCGCGCAGAGCGCGCCCCAGGCCTCGGCGTCAAGTTCGACGCCGCCACCACCAAGCTCATCGGAGACTACAGATATGACTAGCGACAACGTTCAGCAGGGGTCTGAATCAGCGTTCCCGAAGCAGGAATATGATGGCCGGGTCGCGCGGGCCCGCGCGCTGCTGGCCAAGGCCGGCATCGACGTCATGGTCGTGACCGGGCCCGAGAACATCTTCTACCTCACGGGGCAGCAGACGCCCGGCTATTACACCTTTCAGGCGCTGGTCCTGCCGGTCGAGGGCGAGCCCGCCTTCGTCGTCCGTCAGCTCGAATACTTCAACTTCATCGCGAACACGTTCATCGCCAACGCACAAGTCTACCAGGACGGCGATCTGCCGGTGAACTTCCTGGTCAATGTCATCAAGGATCGCGGCTGGGCGTCGAAGCGCATCGCGATCGACAAGCGCGGCTGGTTCTTGCCCGTCGCGACCTATGAAGCGCTCCAGGACAAGCTTGGGATCCTGCACGATGGCGCCGGCATCATCGAGCAGCTTCGTATCGTGAAGTCGGCGGCCGAGCTGGAAAAGATCGCCACGGCCGCATCCTATGTCGAGGCCGGCATGCGCGCGGGCCTTGCAGCCGTGAAGCCCGGCGCGAGCGAGAACGATCTCGTCTCCGCGATGGTGGGCACCTCGATCGCCGCGGGCTCGGAATATGTCGGCATGGAGCCGCTGGTCTCGGTCGGCCGCCGCTCCGGCGTGCCCCATGGCACCTGGCGGCGCGGGCAGATCGGCGCCAACGATCCTGCGTTCCTGGAAATGGCCGCCAGCCACGACCGCTACCACGCGGCGCTGATGCGCAGCGCCTGGGTCGGCGCCATGCCGCAGCGCGCGATCGACATGGAGAAGACCTGTCAGGACGGGCTTGCCGCGGCGCTCGAGGCGATCAAGCCCGGCGCGCCTTGCGAAGCGCCACATCTGGCCTGTCAGCGGATCATCGATCGCGCCGGTTATACCGAGAACTTCAAGAAGCGCGTCGGCTACAGCATCGGGATCGCTTTTGCGCCGGATTGGGGTGAGGGCGGCGTGCTCAGCCTTTACACCGGCGTGACCACCGAATTGCGCCCGGGCATGACGTTCCACCTTCCGGTTGCGATGCGAGATTTCGGCCAATTCACCGTCGGCGTCAGCGAGACCGTGATCGTCACCGAAACCGGCTGCCGGCCGCTCAGCACCATCGATCGCTCGATTTCGCGCGTCGCCGGCTGACGTCGGCTTGACCTGCGGCGGAGCAGAGAAAAAAGTAGTCTAGGCAGTGACTTAGATTGGGGCCGTGTTCTGATCTGCTGCCGCCGGGCTATTTGCGCCAGGTCGGCGTCAGCCCCTCACGCATTGCAAAACGCCGGAGCGGGCCGATGGCGCCGAGCAGGTGCATGCCGACGGCGCGGACCGGCTGGAGCGGCAGGAAATCGTTGATCAGCGAGCGGTTGGCGATGTCGATCGCAAAGGTGCGGCTCAAAATGTCCGGGCGGCGCGCCCGGTCGTAGCGCTTGAGCACCTCGTCCGCGCCGGGGTCCTGGCTTGATGCGATGGCCTCGCCGGCGAGGCGGGCGATGTCGGCGGCGTCGCGCAGGCCGAGGTTGAGGCCCTGGGCGCCGATTGGGGGAACCACATGGGCGGCTTCGCCGACCAGCGCGATGCGGTCGCGGCCGAAGGATTTGGGACGCTCGATCGCGAGCGGGAACAGGTTGCGTCCGGGCTCGACCGTCATGCGTCCGAGGATCGAATGGGACTGCTTCTCGATCGCAGCGGACAGCTCCTCGTCGCTCAAGCCGCGCAGCCGCTCGGCTTCCGCGGGTGCCGAGACCCAGACCACGCTGGAGCGGTCGCCGGGCAGTGGCACGAACACGCAGGGACCATGCGGCGTGTGGAACTCGGTCGAGACGTTGCGATGCGGCCGCGCATGGCCGACGTTGAAGGTCAGCGCGGTCTGCGTCAGTTCGCGCCGGGCGACCTCGATGCCGGCAGCCTCCCGGCACAGCGAATGCCGGCCGTCGGCACCGACCACGAGCCGGGCCGAGAGGAATTGCGCGGAGGCGGTACGGATCGCGACATCGTCGGCTTCGATCAGGACGTTCTCGGCCTCGTCGTCGAAACGGACGATCCCGGGCAGCTCAGCCGCGCGCGCTTCCAGTGCCAGCATCAGCGAGCGGTTGTCGATGTTGTAGCCGAAGGCGTCGAGCCCGATTTCATGACAGGCGAACCGCACCTCGGGGCTGCGGAACAGCCGGCCGGTGTCGTCGACGAGCCGCATGACCTCCAGCGCGGCCGCCCTGTCCTTGCAGCGCGGCCAGACGTCGAGGCTCTCCAGCAGATCGACGGAGGCGCCCAGCAGCGCGGTGGTGCGATTGTCGGCATAGGGCAGCCGGCGCGCCACCAGCGCGGTCCGTGCACCCGCCTGCGCCAGCGCGATGGCGGCGCTGAGGCCGGCCGGTCCGCCGCCGATCACGGCTGCGTCAAAATGTGTCGATGCCTCTGTCATGGAACGACATTTGACACGGCCTGCGGCAAATTCAAGCCCACCTATTTTTCCTTAGGTTTTATGGCGAATTGCGCGACCGGCCGCCGCAATGGCTTATGTGCAAATCGATACCGTTCTGATAGCAGGAGCCATGGATATTCAGCAGGATTCCCTGAAGCCGAGACCGGCGATCCGCGTCGCGGCCTTCTCGGTGCACATCTTCACCGCTTTCGGCGCGGCCATCGCGCTGCTGGCGATGCTGGAGGCCGTGCGCGAGCACTGGGCAGCGATGTTCGGGTGGCTGGGCATCGCGCTGATCATCGACGCGATCGACGGCCCGATCGCACGCCGGCTCGACGTCAAGAACGTGCAGCCGAACTGGTCCGGCGACGTGCTCGATCTCGTGGTCGATTTCGTCACCTATGTGTTCGTGCCCGCCTATGCGATCGTGGCCAGCGGCCTGCTGCTGCCGGTAGCGGCTCCCTTGCTCGGCGTCGCCATCATCGTCACCAGCGCGCTATATTTCGCCGATTTGCGCATGAAGGCCGACGACAATCATTTTCGCGGCTTTCCGGCGCTGTGGAATGCGGCGGCGTTCTATCTGTTCCTGCTGCATTGGCCGCCGCTGTGGTCGACGCTGCTGGTTGCAAGCCTGGTGGTGCTGACCTTCGTGCCGTTTCACGTGCTGCACCCGGTTCGCGTCGTGCGTCTGCGTTGGCTTACGATGTCGCTGATCGTGATGTGGGGGCTGCTGGCGTTCTATGCGTTGAGGATGGATTTCCACGCCGGCAGTGGCGTGACGCTCGCGCTGTGCGCGATCGCGCTCTGGATCAGCTTCAGCGACGCCTTGATCCGCTTGGCGAGGTCCTTCGCATGATGCATCTGATCACCAGCCCCGAAGCCTGGGCCGCACTGCTCACCTTGACCTCGCTCGAGATCGTGCTCGGCATCGACAACGTCATCTTCCTGTCGGTGATCGTCTCGCGCATCCCCGAGAAGCAGGCGCACCGCGCCCGCCAGATCGGGCTCGCTCTGGCGCTGATCTTCCGCATCATCCTGCTCAGCCTGCTGGTCTGGCTGATCGGCCTGACCGCGCCGGTGTTCTCGTTCGCGGGTTACGACTTCTCCTGGCGCGACCTGATCCTGATCGGCGGCGGCCTGTTCCTGATCGCGAAGGCAACGCACGAGATTCATGCCGAGGTCGAGGCCGACGACGGCGAGGGCGATGAGAAGCCCGGCCGCAACGCCTTCTTCTGGGTGATCGTCCAGATAATTGTGATCGACATCGTGTTCTCGCTGGATTCGATCATCACCGCGATCGGCATGGCGCAGGACATCGAGATCATGATCGCGGCGGTCGTGATCGCCTGCCTGATCATGTACATTTCGTCCGGGCCGGTGTCGCGATTCGTCGCGGAACATCCGACCACGAAGATGCTGGCGCTGGCGTTCCTGGTGCTGATCGGCGTCGCGCTGGTGGCGGACGGATTCCAATTCCACATTCCGCGCGGCTACATCTATTTCGCAATTGCGTTCTCTGCGGCGGTCGAGTTCTTCAACGTGCTGGCCAAGCGCAACCGCAGGAAAGCCGGGAAATAGTCGCGTTTGGACCGTTCCATTCCGCGTCGAGTTGACAACGTGGTCGTGATGTCTTTCGCTTGCCGTCAAGACGACCGAGAGGAGGTCAGGCGATGACCAAAGCCGTCCGTGTGCACAAGGTCGGAGGCCCCGAGGCCCTGGTCTATGAGAGCGTCGACGTCCCGGCGCCCGGCCCGGGCGAAGTGCGGATCCGCCAGCATGCGGTCGGGTTGAACTTCATCGACGTCTATTACCGCACCGGCCTCTACAAGGCGCCGGAGCTGCCCTTCATCGCCGGCAACGAGGCCTCGGGCGAGGTCGTCGCCGTTGGGCCCGGCGTGACGAACTTCCATCCGGGCGACCGTGTCGCCTATTACCATAATCTCGGCGCCTATACCGGCGAGCGCAACATCCCCTGGGAGAAGCTGGTCAAGCTGCCTGACCACATCACGCATGAGCAGGGCGCCGTGCTGATGCTGAAGGGGCTCACCGTCTGGTATCTCCTGCACAAGACCTTCAAGGTCGAGCCGCATCACCGCGTGCTGATCCATGCCGCGGCCGGCGGCATCGGCCTGCTCGCCTGCCAATGGGCGAGGGCGATGGGCGCACACGTCATCGGCACCGTCGGCTCGCGCGAGAAGGCCGAGCTTGCGGAGGCCAATGGCTGCGACCACGTCATCCTCTACAACGAGGAAGATTTCGTCGCACGCGTGAAGCAGATCAGCCGCAACGAGGGCTGCGATGTCGTCTATGACGGCGTCGGCAAGGCGACCTTTCCGGGCTCGCTGTCGTGCCTGAAGCCGCGCGGCATGTTTGTTTCCTTCGGCAACGCCTCCGGCCCGGTGCCGCCGTTCTCCATCGCCGAGCTCAACAATCACGGCTCGCTGTTCGCGACGCGGCCAAAGCTCAACGACTATATCGGCAAGCGCTCCGAGCTTCTGGAAGGCGCCGACACGCTGTTTGCCGCCGTCATCAGCGGCAAGCTTCACGTGCCCATCAACCACGCCTACGCGCTGAAAGATGCCGCCAAGGCGCATATCGATCTGGAAAGCCGCAAGACGACAGGGGCTTCGATTTTGAAGCCGTAGGTCTGCCGTCATCGGCGGTTTAGGAGGGTGGGCAAAGGCACAAAGCGCCGTGCCCACCACCTCGTAACGACGGTTATGAAGGTGGGCACGCTACGCTTTGCCCACCCTACGAGACCGTCCTCACGCCACGCGTCGTGCCGCGCCGGCCTTGGTCAAGATCTCGTCGAGACAATCGATCATCTCGGCGATCTCCGCTTTCGTGACATTCAGCGCCGGCATGAAGCGCAAGCTGTCGACCTGCGGCGCGTTCAGGAGCACGCCGGCCTCGAACGCCTGTGCGACGATGCCAGGTGCGATCGGCAGCTTGAGGTCGAGCGCGAGCAGCAGCCCGCGCCCCCGCACGCCGCCGAGGCCATGCCGTGCCGAGACTTTCTGCAACTCGCTTTCGAGCAGCAGGCCGGTCTCGGCGACCTGTTTCAGGAAGTCGGGCTTGCTGACCTCGTCAAGCACGGCGAGGCCCACCGCGCACATGATCGGGTTGCCGTTGAACGTGCCGCCCTGGTCGCCGTGCTCGAAGCAAGAGGCGCGTTCGGTCGCGAGCAGCGCCGCGAGCGGTACGCCGCCGCCGATGCCCTTGCCGAGCGTCATGATGTCAGGGGCGATGCCGGTGTGCTCGTAGTGGAACAGTTTTCCGGTCCGGCCCATGCCGGTCTGGATTTCGTCAAAAATGAGCAGCAGGCCGTGCGCTTCGGTGAGCGCGCGCAGCTCCTTCAGGAACTGGTCGGTCGCGGGCCACACGCCCGATTCACCCTGGATCGGCTCGAGCATCACCGCGACGGTGTTGGCGTTGATCAGCTTCTCCACCGAAGCGATGTCGTTCAGCTTCGCCTTCTTGAAGCCGGCGACCTTCGGCTCGAACAGCGGTTCGAATGCCTTCTTGCCCGAGGCCGACATCGTCGCCAGCGTCCGGCCGTGGAAGCCGCCCTCGAAACTGATGATCTCGAACGCACCGTTCCTGTGCAGGCTGCCAAATTTGCGCGCGAGCTTGATCGCGCCCTCGTTGGCTTCCGCGCCGGAATTGGCGAAGAACACCTGGTCGAACGCGCTGTTTGCAACGAGCGCCTCGGCAAGCTTCAGGCTCGGCTCGTTGTAGAACGCCGGGCTCGGCGTCAAGAGCCGCTTGGACTGCGCGGTAAGCGCGCCGGCGATGGCAGGCGGGGAGTGGCCGAGGCAGTTCACGGCCCAACCCTGCACGAAGTCGAGATAGCGCTTGCGGCAGTCGTCCCAGAGGTAGGAGCCGGCGCCGCGGACGAACACGGTCTTGGGCCGTGCGGTGATGTCCATCAGCGCGTCATACGGATGCGTGGTCATGTCGTACTCCTCTGGAGGCGGGTGGAAATAGGACGCAAAAGCAGAAAGGCCGCACCTTGCGGTGCGGCCTTCTCGAAAACTTCAGCTGAATTCAGTGGTTCAGCGGCGGCGTCGTCGGACATGGCGCACCCTCTCGTCGTCGCGGCTGCGACGGCGGAGCATTTCGGTGCGCTGATGGGTCCGGGCGTTGATCATGGGGCGCGGCAATACATGCGAATGGCACGGCTTGTCAAGTCGGTGTTTTGCACGATACCCCCCGAGCGTGCATCGGTCATGCCGGGGCTCTTCACTCGACCCCGTAATGCGCGAACACGTCGGCGATGCCCGTGTTGATCGCCTTGGCGGCCGCGATGTCGCGTTCGGCGCCTTCGTTGTCACCCTTCTTGCGCTTCGCAAGCCCGCGGCCGTAGAGCGAACCTTCGAGCTGCGGCTTTGCGGCCAGCGCGGCGTCGTAGTCGGCGATCGCCGCGTCGAGATTGCCGAGCTTCAGATAGGCGAGGGCGCGGCTGTCCAGGGTGTCGGGATCGTTGGGCGCCATCCGCAGCGACTGCTCGCAATCGGCCAGCGCCTCCTGCAGGCGGCCGACGATCGCGCGGGTGAAGCAGCGCGAATTGAACACGCCGGGATAGCTCGCATTGGCCTTGATCGAGCGGTTGTAATCCTCGAGCGCCAGCGCATAATCGTGCGTATCGAAATACATGTTCGCGCGCGCATAGAAGTCGCGGTCGTTGTTTGGACTGAGCTGAAGCGATCTGCCGAAATCGGCCAGCGCACGGGCGCGATCGCCGCGGTCGCGGTAGACGCGCGCGCGGTTGCCATAGGCCGGGCCGTAGTTCGGGTCGAGCTTGATCGACAGATCGAAATCGGCCAGTGCGCGATCGTCCTCGTGATGATCGCGGTAGGCGGTGCCGCGATTGAAATAGGCCAGGGCAAATTTCGGATTGAGCTTGATGGCCTGATCGTAGTCGGCCATCGCACGCGCGTAGTCGTTCTTGTGGATGAGGGAATTGCCGCGATTGTTGTAGTAGAGCGGGTCGCGGGCGTTCAGCCGGATCGCGCGCGTGTAGTCGGTGATGGCGTGATCGGTGTCGCCGAGATCGTCATAGGCGATGCCGCGATTGTACCAGAGGTCGGGATGTCCGGGATCGAGATCGATGGCACGGTTGAAGTCCGCCAGGGCGCGCTCGGCGTCGCCCTTTCGCCGGAACATCTCGCCGCGATTGGCGAGCGCATGCACATCGTCAGGATCGGCCTTGAGCACGGCCGAGCATCCGGCGATGCGCTGGTCCTCGCTGCCGCCGTCATCGTCATCGTAGCACCATTGGCGTGCCTGCGCCGCCGACGGCGATCGCGCGACCGCGGGGGCGGACAGCGCAAGCACGGCCATGGCGAGGCCGATCGCGGAGAGCTTGAACCAAAATCCTGATGTTTCATCGTGTTTCATGATGTGCCGTATCGAAACCATTGCGCCTCTAGCGCGTTTGTGATCGAAGAACGCGACTTGGTTCGAACCAAACTGATCGCCGCCCAGACCAAGAAGGCGGGACCAACCAGATAGTTTAAAAGCCTTGTCCGACACCCCTTACCCGATCGATCTCGACAGCATTCGCGGCGCATTTCCGCCGGGCATCGAGGCGCCGTCGCTGCTGGTGGATTTTGCCGACTGGCTGAACGGGCGCCCCTGGGGCAGCGTCGGCTGCTTCTCCCTGCAAGGCCAGTTCTCCGACCAGGCGCCGATCTTCGACGGCAGTCCCTTGCGCGACAGGTTTTCGCTGTTCATGCGCCTGCCTGACGGCTCGGCCGTCGGCGGCTGGTATGGCGCGGGTCTTGACCGCGACAATCCGCCGATCATCGGGCTGGGGTCGGAAGGCGACTACGAGCTGCTGGCGCCGAGCCTCGACGGGCTGCTCGCAAAACTGACGTCGCAGCAATTCGGCAAGGCCTGGAGCGATCTCAAGCCGCACGATGAGGTCGAGTGCCAGACGGTCGAGCTCGCGCAATGGCTCGCCGGCCGGCCGAGCGGCGAGACGGCGGCGCCGGAAGACGGCGTGATGGAGCTGCCCGATTTTCGCGGCTTCGTCGAGAAATGGAGCCGGGACCGCGAGGACTATTGGGCCAATCATCGCCTGATGGCCGAACTCGGCTGGCGGTTGGCCGCGCATCTGCCGAAGGGCAAGAATGCCTGGGACAAGACCCATTTCGAGGTCGCGATCGTCGGCAAGCAATACGAGGCGCGCGTGCTCTCGCGCGGCCCGCAGCCATTCGCGGAAGCCGCCTCGATCGAATCCCTGCTGCGCGATCTGCGCGAGGAGATGCGCAAGGCGCAGCCCGAGCTCGGGCTGTGGTACGCGATGAAATTCGGCCTCTATGCCGACGGCCGCGTCATGCCGAATTTCGAATACGATCTGCGCCCGACCATCGACGGCGAGCCCGCCAAGCTGACCGAAGCGCAAGCCGATCTCACTCGTGCCCCGCGCCCGGGGCGCTGGGTGCCGAAATGGCTGGCGGCATCCTGAAGCTCGGAATTCCGCGCTGCTGCCGCCGAGCCGACGCGCAGGAAATCTTCTGCTGTCGTGCCATCTTGACCCCGCGGGAACGGCACTTTCGATCCCCCTTGACTTAGAGCGCGCTCGAAGGGGTATCTGTATGTGCGTCAGTACGAGAACGGGCACACATGAAGATCGGCGACCTCGCAAAACGAACCGGCTTGTCGACCCACACGTTGCGTTACTATGAGCGCATCGGGCTGCTGCCATACGCGGACCGGGATCGCTCCGGCCAGCGTGATTATGACGCTTCGATCCTCACATGGATCGCATTCCTCGATCGGCTCAAGACCACGGGAATGCCGATCCGGGACATGTTGCGTTATGCGGCGCTTCGTGATGAAGGCGATACCACCGGGCCAGCCCGGCGGCAGATGCTGGAAATCCACCGGGAACAGGTCCGCACGCGGATTGCCGAGCTCCAGGAATGCCTGCTCGTCCTCGATACCAAGATCGCCGGTTACGCCGGCGACGAACAGAGGATGAAGGAAAATGACGCACGTCCAAACACAAGCCGAAAGCCGCTTCGATCGCGGCCAGCGGGCCCTGTCACGCATTGACGGCAGCGCCGGCGAAAAAGTCATCGCTTCGCTCGCCGACATCGCTCCGGATTTCGCACGTTACGTCATCGAGTTTCCCTTCGGCGACATCTATTGCCGCCCGGGCCTCGGCGTGCGCGAGCGAGAAATCGCGACGATCGCCGCACTGACGGCGCTCGGAAATGCCGCGCCTCAGCTCAAAGTGCATATCGAAGCGGGACTGAATGTCGGGCTCTCGCGCGACGAGATTGTGGAGATCATCATGCAGATGGCCGTCTATGCGGGCTTCCCGGCGGCGCTGAACGGGCTGTTCGCGGCCAAGGAGGTGTTTTCCGCGCGGCCGGCCTGACGGCATCCACGTCGTCATTGCGAGCGTGGCGAAACAATCCAGAATCCCTCCTGAAAGAAAGGCTGGATTGCTTCGCTACGCTCGCAATGGCGGAGCGCGTCAGAACCCGGCGACGCTGCCGTGCAGGTCATAGTGGTCGGCGCGCTCGATCTTGGCGGTGACGATCTCGCCGACGCGCAACGGGCGGCGGCTCGAAAGGTACACCGCGCCGTCAATCTCCGGCGCATCGGCCTTGGAGCGGCCCTTGGCCACCGTCGGGCCAACCTCGTCGACGATGATCTGCTGGCGGGTGCCGACCTTGCGTTTCAGCCGGCGCGCGGAGATCTTCTGCTGGCGGGCCATCAGCGCATTGTAGCGCTCCTGCTTGACCTCTTCCGGTACCGGATTCTCGATCGCGTTCGAGGTGGCGCCGGCGACGGGCTCATACTTGAAGCAGCCGAGACGATCGATCTCGGCTTCATCCAGCCAGTCGAGCAGATAGGCGAAGTCCGCATCGGTCTCGCCGGGGAAGCCGACGATGAAGGTCGAGCGCAAAGCGAGATCGGGACATTCCTCGCGCCAGCGCTTGATCCGCGCCAGCGTCTTGTCCTGCGCCGCCGGGCGCTTCATCGCCTTCAGCACGCCGGGGCTCGCATGCTGGAACGGGATGTCGAGATAGGGCAGCACCTTGCCTTGCGTCATCAGCGCGATGACCTCGTCGACATGCGGGTAGGGGTAGACATATTGCAGCCGGACCCAGGCCCCCAACTCGCCGAGCTCGCGCGCGAGGTCGAGGAATCTGGCGCGGACCTGGCGATCCTTCCACGGGCTCTCGGCATATTTGAGATCGACGCCGTAGGCCGAGGTGTCCTGCGAGATCACCAGCAGTTCCTTGACGCCGGCGCCGACCAGCCGCTCGGCCTCGCGCAGCACGTCGTTAGCCGGGCGCGAGACGAGATCGCCGCGCAGCTTCGGGATGATGCAGAAGGTGCAGCGATTGTTGCAGCCCTCGGAGATCTTCAAGTAAGCGTAGTGGCGCGGCGTCAGCTTGATGCCCTGCGGCGGCACCAGGTCGAGATGCGGATTGTGGGCGGGCGGCAGCGCGCGATGCACGGCGTCGAGCACGCTCTCATATTGCTGCGGGCCGGTGATGGAGAGCACGCCGGGATAGGCCTGCTCGATCTGCTCGGGTTCGGCACCCATGCAACCCGTCACGATCACCTTGCCGTTCTCGGCCATGGCCTCGCCGATCGCCGACAGCGACTCCTGCTTGGCGCTGTCGAGGAAGCCGCAGGTGTTGACGATGACGATGTCGGCCCCGTCATGCTTGCGGGCGAGCTCATAGCCTTCCGCGCGCAGACGCGTGATGATGCGCTCGGAATCCACCAAAGCCTTGGGGCACCCGAGCGATGTGAATGAAACACGCGGCGCTCTTTCCATAATCGCCTGGAACCTGCATCTGAATTGTTCGGATATGTGATCCAACTAATTGAACCCACGGTGAAATTCAATGACTAACGTGCTCAGTACGATGACAAAGCGCGGTATTTGCACGTATTGGGAGGGAATCGGCCCGTAAGCAGGGCGGTTCGGACCGACTGAGGCTCCCTTGAAGCTCGTTTGAGCGATGGAGGGGCCAGGATGAATTGCTCGAACATGCAATTCTCAATTGTTAATCTGTTTCTTGCTCGATTTCATGGAGCTTGACTGCGATGCGCCGTTTCATCTTCGGCCTGGCTTTCGTGACCCTTTCCTGCGGCGCGATGCTTCCGGCGCGAGCTGAAGTCGACAAGATCATCCGTGTCTGCGATCGGCAGGAGCGATTGTGTCCGGAATTCAGGCCACGCGTGAAAGCACCCGATGGGTGGACGAGGGACGAGGCCGCGAGTCTCAAGTACGGCGCCTCGATGTTCGTGCCCAACGGGAAGGGGTTCGGTAAAGCCGAAGTTATCATGTATGCTGAAGGCCGCTATAACAAGGATCGGATCGAACTGGCTCAATGGGTTGCAACCAGCGATCGGGATTGGGCGGCGACGTCCGGCAAGAATGCCAAGATCACCACGCTTCCCTCGGTCAACCCCAAGGTCGTCATCAACCGCTACGATAATCCTTCGCTGAAAGACCAGCCGATCGAAGTGATCGCGCATTACGCCGATCTCGACAAGGACGGCAATTCCTACGTCGTGCGGCTGGCGGTCTCCGGCCTCAACGAGACAGCGGTGCTCGCTGCCGTGCCACTTCTCGACAAGATGATCGTTGGCGCGAAGATTCCGTGAGGGCAGAAGCCCAGATGATCTGCCTGATTGACAGGCCCGAGCTAGTCCCAATTGCCCATAATTACAACCCTTTGCATCGCCCCCCGGCATGCTATGGATGAAGCGCCTGACGTGAGTGGGACATGAGCGCCGAACAGTCGCCCAAAATCGTGATTGTCGACGAAAGCCCGATCCGGGCTGCAATCCTCGAGGAAGGGTTGCGGGAGGCCGGATTCACGCAGATCGTCCATATCAGCGAAATGCAGAGCCTGCTCGCCCGTATTTATGCGGTCGACCCCGATATCATCCTGATCGACCTGGAAAACCCCAGCCGCGACGTGCTGGAGGCGATGTTCCAGGTCAGTCGCGCCGTACGCCGGCCGATCGCGATGTTCGTCGACCAGAGCGATTCATCCTCGATCCAGGCCTCGGTCGAGGCGGGGGTCTCCGCCTACATCGTCGACGGGTTGAAGAAGGAGCGCATCAAGCCGATCCTCGACCTCTGTGTGTCCCGCTTCAATGCCTTCGCAAAACTCCAGGAGGAGCTGGAGCGGACCAAGTCGCAGCTCGAGGATCGCAAGATCATCGAGAAGGCCAAGGGCATCCTGATGAAGGTCAAGGGCCTCAACGAGGACGAGGCCTATGTGCTGCTGCGCTCCACCGCGATGCGCGAGAAGAAGAAAATCGGCGAGATCGCCCAGTCGATCATCACCGCGTCGGAGATGTTGAAATGACCGCCCCCCTCCGCATCGGGTTCATTCCGCTGGTCGATGCCGCCGCCCTGATCGTCGCCGTCGACAAGGGTTTCACCGCCGCCGAAGGCCTCGACGTCGAACTGGTGCGCGAGGTCTCCTGGTCCAACGTCCGCGACAAGCTCAATATCGGCCTGTTCGACGCCGCGCATCTGCTGGCGCCCGTGGCGATCGCGTCCTCGCTCGGGCTCGGCCACGTCAAGGTGCCGATCGCCGCGCCCTTCAATCTCGGCGTCAACGGCAATGCGATCACGGTGTCGCCGGCACTCCATGCCGCGTTGATGGAGGAGATCGATGGCGACCGCTTTGATCCGCTCGTCACGGCGAAGGCGCTGGCGAAGGTCGTCGCGAAGCGCCGCAAGGCCGGCGCCGATCCGCTGACCTTCGGCATGACCTTCCCGTTCTCCACCCACAATTACCAGCTTCGGTTCTGGATGGCCGCGGCCGGCGTCGATCCGGATGAGGACGTGCGCCTCGTGGTGCTGCCGCCGCCTTACATGGTCGACAGCCTCGCCAACGGCCACGTCGATGCGTTCTGCGTCGGCGCGCCCTGGAACTCGGTCGCGGTCGATCTCGGCATCGGCCACATCCTGCATTTCGTCTCCGACATCCTCGTGCGCGCGGCGGAGAAGGTGCTGGCCGTCCGCCAGGTCTGGGCCGACAAGAATCCGGATGTGGTCGCAAGCCTGGTGCGCGCGGCGGTGAAGGGCGCCGCATTCATCGAGGACCCCGTGAACCTGGCCGAGGCCGCGCGGGTCCTGGCGCAGCCGGAACGGATCGGCGTGGATGCCGAAGTCATCCAGCGCACCCTGACCGGGCGCCTGAAGATTTCCCCCGACGGCACCTTCCGCGAAAGCGGCCGCTATCTGTTGGTCGGACGTGAAGGGGCAGGGCGGCCGGACCCGGTCCAGGCTGCCTGGCTCTATGCCCAGATGGTGCGCTGGGGGCAGACCGCGCTGACGCCTGACGGCGTCAAGACGGCGATGGCCGTGTTCAGGCCGGATCTCTACGACGCGGCCCTCGGCCGCCCGGCGCCGGCCGAGGCGCCCGCGGCGTTCGTTGCATTCGCCGGTCCAGCCTTCGATCCCGGAAACATCAGGGGCCATCTGGAGGCCTTCGAGGTCGGGCGCTGGAAGGCCTGATTCGGTCCTGCACCGTTTTTGAGCGGTAAGGATCAGCGGCTAAATTTTGGGCCGACTGCTCGAATTTCATGAGAGTTCCAGCCCCGGGATTTTCCGTGGCCCTCCATAATCAACTGAAATCGCTGCAATTTTCATTTCTTCAAAGCTGGCACGCAACTTGTATGTTGCAGTGCGGCCAGCTTGTCACAGGTGCCTGCTGAGCCAAGTCCCACAGCAACGAAGCTGATTGGACCGTCGGGTGGCGAAGCAGGCTCCAGAGCCAGCTGAGTTTCCCGCGGGTCGCGCAATTTTCCGTCGATGCCACCCAGGTGGCCGCAGGAGCTTCGTTACCGACCATGAAAATCGATACGCTCTCAGTCGACTTTTCCGACGAGCAGAAACGCTATCTCGAAGGCTTTACGACCGGCTTGCAGATCAGCCGGGTCGGGCGCGGCCTCGGTGGTGGGGCCGGCAAGGCCAATGCCGAGCCGACCGGCCCTGACGCCGTGCACATCAAGGCGCAGGACAAGGTCATCGCGCTGGGCAAGAAGCTCGCCGACCAGGAGAAGTTCAAGCGCGACGAGCATCCCTTCGATGCCTATCCGCGCCTCCGCCAACAGGCACTCGACAACGCGCCGCCGAGCCCGGCGGACAATTTCCGCTGGCGCTATTACGGCATCTTCTACGTCGCGCCGACGCAGGATTCCTACATGTGCCGGCTGCGCATCCCGAACGGCATCATGAAGCACTGGCAGCTGTCCGGCCTTGCCGATCTCGCCGACGATCTCTGCGGTCCCTACAGCCACGCCACAACCCGCGCCAATCTCCAGTTGCGTGAGATCCCGCCGAAGAACGCGATCAAGCTGATCGAGGGCATCCAGGATCTCGGCCTGTGCTCGCGCGGCTCCGGCGCCGATAACATCCGCAACGTGACGGGAACGCCGACGGCCGGCATCGATCCGCAGGAGCTGATCGACACGCGCCCCTTCGCGCGCGAGTGGCACTACCACATCCTCAACGACCGCTCGCTCTATGGCCTGCCGCGCAAGTTCAACGTCGCCTTCGACGGCGCCGGCAGGGTCGCGGTGCTGGAGGAGACCAACGACATCGCCTTCACCGCCTATGAGGTGAAGGACGGTTTCGGCGTCGAGCCCGGCATCTGGTTCCGCCTCGGTCTCGGCGGCATCACCGGGCACAAGGATTTTGCAAAATACTCCGGCATCATCGTCAAGCCGGAGCAGGCAACCGCCGTCGCCGACGCCATCGTACGCGTCTTCATCGAGCACGGCGATCGCACCAACCGCAACAAGGCGCGGCTGAAATACGTGCTCGACGCGATGGGCCATGACGGCTTCCTCAAGCTGGTCGAGGAGCGGTTGAAGACGCCGTTCACCCGCGTGCCCGAAGAGGCGTTTCTCCCGCGGCCCGCGGCCGACCGGATGGCGCATATCGGCGTGCACAAGCAGAAGCAGGACGGCCTCAACTGGATCGGCGTGTCGCTGACGCTCGGCAAGATCAGCTGTGATCAGATGCGGGGTCTCGCCAAGGTGTCGCGGGACCTCGGCGACGGCGATATCCGTCTGACGGTCTGGCAGAACCTGCTGATATCAGGGGTGCGCGACGAGAATGTCGAGCTCGCCATCGCCGCGATCAAGGCGATTGGCCTGGCGGTCGAGGCCTCGCATATCCGCGCGGGGCTGATTGCCTGCACCGGCAATGCCGGCTGCCGGTTTGCGGCGTCCAACACCAAGCGCAATGCCGCCGAGATCGGCGATTGGTGCGAGCCGCGCGTGGCCATGGATAAGCCGGTCAACATCCACGTCACCGGCTGCCACCATTCCTGCGCGCAGCATTACATCAGCGACATCGGGCTGATCGGGGCGCGCGTGCCGATCAACGACGAAGACACGGTGGAGGGCTATCATCTCTTCACCGGCGGCGGCTTCGGTCCCGACGCCGATGTCGGGCAGGAGGTCTACCACGACCTCAAGGCCGAGGACGCGCCGAAGACGGTCGAGGGTCTGCTCAAGGCCTATATCGCCCACCGCACCTCGCCCGACGAAACCTTCCTGTCCTTTGCGCGCCGCCATGATGGCGAGACGCTGCGCAAGCTTGCTGACGCCGAGGTGTCCTCATGAACCAGATCAGCCCTCCGCCCAAACTCGACATCATTCCCGCCAGCGCGCCGTTCTCCGACGCGCAGCGCTCCTGGCTCAACGGCTTCTTTGCCGGGCTGCTGTCGCCGGATGTGGCAACGCCCTTGTCGGCGGAGCAGGGCGCCGCCGTCATGCAGGCCGGTGACGGCGATGACGGCGAAGCGCCGTGGCACGACCAGACCATGCCGATCGCCGACCGGATGAAGCTTGCCGAGGGCCGTCCCGTCCGCCGCAAGATGATGGCGGCGATGGCGCAGCAGGATTGCGGCCAGTGCGGCTACAATTGCCACGACTATTCGGAGGCGATCGCGGGCAAGAGCGAAGCGCGGCTCAACCTCTGCGTCCCCGGCGGCAAGGAAACCGCCCGCATGCTGAAATCGCTGTACGAGGAGCTGGACAAGGCGCCCGCGGCGAAAGCGTCCGAGAAGGCGGATGCGGTGGCAGCGCCCGCCGTGACCGTGACGATATCGGAGCCGGGCCGTTCGCGCGACAATCCGATCGAGGCGACCTTCCTGTCGCGGCGCCTCCTCAACAAGGGAAAGTCGGAGAAGGAGACCTATCACGTCGAGTTCGATCTGTCGGCGAGCAAGCTCGACTATATCGTCGGCGACAGTTTTGGCGTGTTCGCGCGCAACGATGTCGGCCTCGTCGACCAGGTCATCGCGCTGCTCGGCGCCTCCCATACGACCAAGGTCAACGGCAAGACGCTGCGCGAGGTGCTGATCGACGACGTCTCGCTGTCGCCGGCCCCGGACTCGCTGTTCGAGCTGCTCTCCTTCATCACCGGCGGCGCACTGCGCGAAAAGGCAAGGGCGCTGGCGCAGGGCGAGGATCCCGATGGCGATGCCGCCACGCTCGACGTGATGGCGGCGCTGCAGAAGTTTTCCGGCACGCGGCCGCATCCCGAGGCTTTCGTCGAGGCACTGGAGCCGCTCCAGCCGCGGCTCTACTCGATCTCGTCCTCGCACAATGCGACGCCGGGAAAACTGTCGCTGACGGTGGATTCCGTCCGCTACCTCATCGGCAAGCGCAAGCGCATCGGCGTCGCCTCGACCTTCCTCGGCGAGCGCATCGCCGAGGGCGAGAAGCTCAAGGTCTATGTGCAGAAGGCGCATAATTTCGGCCTGCCGCAGGACCCGAAGACATCGGTCATCATGATCGGCCCCGGCACCGGCATCGCGCCATTCCGCGCCTTCCTGCTCGATCGCAAGGCGACCGGCGCGCCCGGCAAGAACTGGCTGTTCTTCGGCCATCAGCGCAGCGATTGCGATTTCTTCTACCAGGAAGAGCTCAACGCGATGAAGACCTCGGGCCAGCTGACGCGTCTGTCGCTGGCCTGGTCGCGCGACGGCGAGAAAAAGTTCTACGTGCAGGACCGCATGCGCGAGGTCGGCCGCGAATTGTGGACCTGGCTCGCCGACGGCGCGCATCTCTACATCTGCGGCGATGCCAAGCGCATGGCCAAGGACGTCGAGCGTGCGCTGGTCGATATCGTCGCCCAGTTCGGCGCGCGTTCGACCGATGAGGCCGTCAGTTTCGTCGCCGAGCTCAAGAAGACCGGCCGCTTCCAGGCTGACGTCTACTGAGCTCCGAATCCGGCTGTCATCCCGCCGTCATCCGGGCCGGTTCCAGCTGGCTCGGATCTTAACGAATAAGATTCTCGGAACCCGCGGGTGAGGAGAATTTGCACCTGCGACGGGGCGCCTCCGGAGAACCCTCATCGCTATTTCTGCGGCCGTCTTGCCTCCCGCTCCGGTTGATCCTTCATACTCCCGCAAATGGGGCGTTGGAGATCGACCATGCGCGAACTATCGGCGGAAGCCAGGCTGCACTTCTATGCGCGCTCGCTCTCGCGTCGGACCGGGGCGAGCGTGCACCATGTCGCGCTTTACAGCGCCTTTGCGGTCATCGCCGCCATCGTGTTCGGCACGCTGTCGGTGCATCCGTTCTAGCGAATTGCTCGGTCTCGTAGGGTGGGCAAAGCGAAGCGTGCCCACCACCTGTCTCAACCATGCAGAGATCGTGGGCACGGCGCTGCGCGCCTTTGCCCACCCTACGGCATCTGATGTGCCTCACGCGCCGCGCTTGAACGGCGCGACCTCGATCCCCGCATTCTTCAAGGCCTGACGCAAGGTCCGCGCGATCTCGACGGCACCGTGCGTGTCGCCGTGGATGCACACCGTATCCGTGCGCATCTTGATCACCTTGCCCGTCACCGAAACCACCGCGCCGTCCTGCACCATGCGCACCACGCGATCGGCGATCGCCTTGGCATCGTGCAGCACCGCGCCCGGCTTCTTGCGCGAGACGAGGTTGCCGTCGTCCTCATAGGCGCGGTCGGCGAACACCTCGTGCACCATCGGCAGGTTGGCGTCCTCGCCGGCCTTCACCAGCTTCGAATTGGCGAGCACGACGAAGATCAGGCTGGGATCGACCGCCTTGATGCCGGCGGCGATCGCCTTGGCGGTCATGTCGTCCTCGCAGGCGACGTTGGAGAGCGCGCCATGCGCCTTCACATGCGTGACCTTGTGGCCCGCCGCGGTCGCGATCGCCTGCAACGCGCCGATCTGGTAGGCGACGAGGTTCTCGATCTCGGAGGCCTTCAGCCCCGCAATCGGATGCCGGCCAAAGCCGTGCAGGTCGCGGTAGCCGGGATGCGCGCCGACCGAGACGCCGCGTGCTTTCGCGAGCTCGACCGTCCGTCGCATGATGTCGGGGTCGCCGGCATGAAAACCGCAGGCGACGTTGACCGAGCTTGCCAGCTCGATCATCTCGGCGTCGTTGCCCATCTCCCAGGCGCCAAAACCTTCGCCGAGGTCGCAATTGAGATCGATCGTCTTCATGGTTGCTCTCCGCCTGGTCTTGTTGCCGCTCAGGGCTCCGCCGTGACCTGCCATGTTCCGGAATCGACGGCGCTCACCGCATAGCCGGCGACGTTGGCATCGCTGAGCGCTTCGATGTTGAGCTCGACGGTGTCGGAGGAGCGCAGGCGATCGGGCAGGTTCTTGATCGCTTGCGCAAACTTGCGCGCCTCGTCCTGCGCTTCGGCCATGGTGACGGCCTTGAAACGGAACGCCGTTCCGGCCGTAGTCTGTGCGAGCCGGCCGACATCAGCCGTGATCACGGTTGCGATCTTCGGGTAGCCGCCGGTGGTACCGCGATCCATCATCAATGCAATCGGCGAACCGTCGCCGGGCACCTGGATGCTGCCGATGACCGTGCCGTCGGAGACGATGTTGTGGCCGTGCAGATGCTTGATGGCTGGGCCCTCGAGCCGATAACCCATGCGGTCGGAGGTTGCCGAGATCTTCCACTCGCTGTCGAGGAATAGCGCCTTGTTGGCATCGTCGAACTCGTCGTCCTGCGGGCCCAGCAGCACGCGGATCGGACTGCTCACGAGCTTCGGCAATTCGATGCGCAGCTCCGGCGCGCCGCTTGCGGCATCGACGGTGAATTCGTCGCCCGCCTGAAGCGGGCGTGGGTAGGGGCTGCCGAGCCCGGCGCGGGCATTCACCGCGAGGCTGCCGAACACCAGCTCGCCACGGATAGCCCCTTCGATGGCGAGATACGTGAACGCGCCGCCGCGGGCAAAGCCCAGCGTCAGCGTCTCGCCGTCCTTCAGCGTCACCGACGTATCGATTGCCACCGGCTTCCCGGCGACGTCAGCATTGCGCGGCGCGCCCGATATCGCAACGCGCACGGCGCCATCCTTGGCGGTGAAGGTGGCGCCGAACGGGCCGATCTCGACCGCGGCTGCGAACGGCTCGTTGCCGACCAGCGTGTTCGCCGCTGCCAGCGACAGCCGGTCCATGGCACCGCTGACGGTCAGGCCGTAGCGCTGCGCGCCGTGGCGGCCGCCATCCTGGACGGAGCTTGCCGGACCGATGCTGGCGATCACGAGCTTGCTCATGCAACCACCTGCTCGGCGATGATCTCGCCGGCCTCGGCGGCGCGGTCCAGTTCCTCGAACGTCTTGTGGTCGATGGCGAAAAACGTCACGCGGTCACCGGGTTCGGTGAGGAATGTCGGAGTCCGGTGGAGCTGATAGGTCCGCACAGGCGTGCGGCCGAGCAGGTGCCAGCCGCTCGGAGCCGCCAGGCACTGGATGCCGGCCTGGATGCCGCCGATCGAGATCGTGCCTGCGGGCGTGTACAGCCGCGGGCTCTGGCGGCGCGACATGTGCAGCGATTTGTCGAGGCCGCTGAGATACGACCAGCCCGGCGTGAAGCCGATCATGGCAACGCGATAATCGCCGCCGGAATGGCGCGCGACGATGTCCTCGGGCGTGGTGTTGAGCGCCTTGGCGACATCCTCGAGGTCGATGCCGTGCTCGCCGCCATAGGCGACGGGAATGCGCCAGCGCCGCGCTTTCGTGGCCGGCGGCAGCGGCTGGGTGGCGATCGGAAGCAGCTTTTCGCCGAGCGTGTCGAAGCCGATCTTGCCGGGATCGTAATGCACCAGCAGCGAGCGATAGGTCGGTACCGTCTCGGTGACACCGTCGATGGGGCTTGCCGCGAGCGCCTTGTCGAGCGCCAGCACGCGCTCGTTGGCGGCGTCGTCGATGGTGCGGCTGAACTCGACCGTGACGGCACTGTCGCCACTGGGCAGAAGGCGGGGCGGGGGAAGCGTCGCGGCCATTGAGCTGTCGGGCTGTCGAAATCGGGCTTCAAAGGAAACGCGGGCTCAGCCTTGAGTTCCGCTTGTCCCTGCTTCGCGTAAATGCGCCCGCAAGTCCAATAAATTAATGCAGGGGTGCGCGATAAAGCCTTGTTATCGCGTCGCATAACAGCCCTGCGGCCCTGCGTTTCCGCTGGCCTTTTGGCCCTTGACGCAAGGGCTGCGGCTCGCAAGATGCGCGCGTTGTTTCCCGCACCTCGGAGCTCGTTCTCGTCCATGTCGCTGTCCCCCGAAGCCCGCAAGACCCTCGCCGGCATCACCACTGCCACCATCACCACGGTCCTGCTGAAGAAGGGCCTGCGCAATGTCTGGATGCGCGGCGCGCGACCGCTGCGTCCGGGCCTGCCGCGCCTGGTGGGGCCGGCCTTCACGCTGCGCTTCGTGCCCGCCCGCGAGGATCTGGCGACGCCGGAATCCTGGTCGTCGCCGATCTCGACCCGCACCGCGATCGAGGCGATGCCGGACGGCTGCATCGCCGTGGTCGACGCCATGGGCATCACCGATGCCGGCATCTTCGGCGACATCCTCTGCGCCCGCATGATGAAGCGCGGCGTCACCGCGCTCGTCACCGATGGCGTGGTGCGTGATGTCGAGGGCGTGCTCGGCACCAATCTCCCGGTCTGGTGCGACGGCTATGCCGCGCCGCCGTCGGTCGCGGGCCTCACCTTCGTCGGCTGGGGCGAGCCGATCGGCTGCGGCGGCGTCGCCGTATTCCCGAACGACATCGTCGTCGCCGACCAGGACGGCTGCGTGCTGATCCCGCAGGCGATGCTCGATCACGTGCTCAACGAAGGTGTCGAGCAGGAGCGCATGGAAGCCTGGATCGTCAACGAGGTGAACAACGGCGCGGTGCTGCCGGGCCTCTATCCCATGAACGCCGAAACCAAGGCGCGCTACGCCGCCAGCAAGAAGTAACAGGTAAGGAAACGAGGTACTCCCATGGATATCACGCTCGCCGGTGCGCGGCCGACCCGCCGCGCGCCGAAGGAACATTTCACCGGCACCGTGCTGCAGGACCCCATCAACATGGCGCCCGCACCGGCGCGGCTGAACGTGTCGCGCGTCTCGTTCGAGCCGGGCGCCCGCACCAACTGGCACCACCATCCGCTCGGACAGACTCTTTACGTGATCTCGGGCGTCGGGCGCGTCCAGACCAAGGGCGGACCGGTCCAGGAAATCCGCCCCGGCGATACCGTCTGGATCCCGCCGAATGAAGTGCACTGGCACGGCGCTTCGCCGGGCAACAGCATGTGCCACATCGCGATGCAGGAAGCGCTCGACGGCGTGTTCTCGACGTGGCTCGATCCGGTGTCGGACGCGGATTACAACGCGCCGCTGGGTTAGTTCTCGTGCCCCGGACGCAGCGCAGCACGAAGTGATGCGCTGCTGAGCCGGGGCCCAGAAACTTCCGCAGAACGAGATCTCCGGGGCCCGGCGCTGCGGATCGTCACGACGTGCCGCACCGCGTCCGGGACACGATAATTACATCCGCTCTGCGGTCCAGGTGCCCTTGCACATCGGTCCGCTCCAGGTGCCGGAGCCCGAGCTGCCGCTGAGCCTGCCGAAGCCGACCGCGCGCTTGATGCCGGTGCTCAGGGTGACGTTGATATTGCCGGCATCGGCGACGCGGCCCGACGCCGTCACCGCGGCGCTGCTCGAAGCGATCTGACCGTTGTTGATGCCGATCGAGACGGTCGCGCCGTTGCCGCAGGTCTCGCTCGACGATGAGATGCGGACATTCCACGCGCCGTCGAAAGTGCTGGCGCTGGCCTGCGCGGCCGGCAGCGCGATGGCGACGATCGTGGCGAAAAGGCACTTGCGAAAACCGTTCATGGCACGCCCCTGTGGTTGAACCTGCGGGGATCGTGCCATGGGCGAGGGGCGGGCGATGTGAGAGGTGTCACGTCCCGAGAGGCCTCTGTGACGTGGCGCACCTTGTGCCGGACTGGGTCGGCTTCGGCGCTGCGTCCGGTCAGGTCTTCATTCGATTGACGAGCCGCGCCAGCAGATGGGCCTTTTGCGGTGCTTGCGGCGGCTCCTGCTCGGCCGCGGGCTCGATCGGGACCACGGCGGCTTGCGCCGTCTCGGCAATCGACAGCCTGCAAAGCCCCAACCCGAGAACGCGCCTGTCATGGCTCAGTCCCTCGGCGTGGGGCGACGACGCGCCGTCGATCTCGAAGACGAAGTCCAGGACAGCTTCGAGATGACCGGGTGCAGGAAGCGCTGCCGAGACCCAGCGCGGTCCACCGCCTTGCGCTTCTGCGGGCGTGAAACTCCATTCGGCGATCGGTCTGCCGCCGCAGCGAACGCGAATATTGACACCCTCATGGTCTTGCCGTGGCAATTGGGCAAAGGCGAAGGCATTGAGGAAAAGCTGCCTGTTCGATTTCGCGGCGAGCTTCACCGACAGTTCAGCGCGGTTGCCGACGCTCCACGTGCCCCACGGTTCGGTTTCCGACCAGCCGTTCCCCATGAAGCCGCGTGAATCCAGCGCGTCGCCGAAATCGATCTCATCGCCGATGCGGTAACCCGGCTCCATGTCGGGAGCGGTCCTAGAAAGTGCGACCATGGTTTCGACGAACCGCCGCAAGCCGGTTTCCTCCGCGAGGCCGGGAGCAAGCTCTTGTGCCGCCGCGGTGAGCTGGTGGGAGTCCCGGAGGCCTTCCAGAATGACGTCGGCCAACGTTTGCGTCGCATCGTCCGCGAACGACAGGCCGACGCCGTAGCCCTCTGCGATCTTGTCGGCCATCCAGGTGCCATCGGGCACGATCACGGGCTTGCCCAGACTGGCGGCCTCAGTGAACACGCCGGAGGTCAGAAATCGATACGGCCGCGCTTCGTAGGCCAACACGACAAGCGTGGATCGTGCGAGAGTCCGAAAATACTCCGTCGTGCTCATTTGCAGCGGAAGAAGCTCGACGAGCGGATCGTCGCCGAGATCGAGAGTGGCGATGGTCTCCGCGATATCGCCGGCAGGCTTGATCAGGAATCTCGTGGCGGGCGCGAGCGCGTGAACACGCCTGATGGTTTCGCGAAGATCGGTCAAGCATCGGCCCGACCGGCTGTTCACGTGAATATAGATCGTCGGGTCGACGACCCCCGGCGACGTCGTGATATCCGGCGGCCTGCCGAAATGGTGCTGCGTCATGAAAGGACGTCGGCGAAGCACGCGAGATACCGAGCGCGCCTTGCCCCACGAGTTCACCAGGAAGAACACACGGTCCCGAGCTCGTGCATTGTCGAGATCCGCGGACGCCAGTCGGTAGAACGCAGCCCGCGGCTTGAAACGTCCGGTGTCCAGGTCCGTCAATTCGTCCCCGATGATGCGGAAAAACACCGCCGGCCGCTTGCCGTCAGGCTGCTCCGAGAGCCATCTGCCGATGCCGCCGATGAGGACCGGATGCCCGCGCGGAAAGTAGATGATGTCGGATGAATCCAGGCCTTCCGCGTTTAGCCAAGCGCCGAATGGAGCGAAGAGACGCGCCGTGTCGGCGAATGTCACCGCGGACAGGACGAAATTGCCGGCGTTGACCTCGAACGCGGGGAGCGTCTCCAGAACGCGGTCCGCCCCGATGTCCGCTGCGAGGCGCTCGTTGGTCGCACGGAGTACCAGAATCCGGGGCGTCAGGCCGATGTCGGCGCTTTCGTTCTTGAAATGCAGGAGTTCATTGAATGAATGGCCTGATACGCCGAAGCTGGCAAAAGCCGGGATGACGATCCTCGGCCCGGCGGGACCTTTTCGAGCGGGTGGCAAGGTCATGACGGGTCCCGACAAACGCGCATGCGCGCTTGTGGACCTGTACGCCAATCCCCCGATCTCAGGAAGTTATTCGTCTGCCTGCCGGGGCATGCGAAGAGTGCTCGCAGGGCTTGAGGACGTGTCGCGGGATGGGGCGGGCGCGCGATCCTAGTTCACCCGCGTCCAGGTCTGGCCGCCGCAGAACATGCCGCCGAAGGCGCAGCCCTGCACGCGCAGGCGATCGGTGCCTTTCAGTGCGATGGTCGAATCGTAGGTCGAGCCGGTGTTGGGATCGAGGATGCGGCCGGACCATTTCTGGTCTTTCTGATCCTTGCCGGGCTTCATGTTGATCAAGACCTGCTCGCCGTTCTGGTTCGATTTGCTGTCGACCGAATAGCCGCAGAGATTGCTGCCACATTGCTCGATGCGGACCTTGCCTTCCTTCTCCTCGGTGAGCCAGACGCCGAGCGGTGAATTGGGATCGCGCGCGGGCGCGGCGGCTGCGGGCGCCGGCGGCGCCACGGCAGCCGCTTGAACGGGGGCGGGGGCCGGCGGCGGAGCGGGAGGCGGCGGCGCCGGGGGCGCGGCGGCCACGGTCGGCGCCGGCGGTGCGACCACGGCGGATGCCGCAGGCGGCTCGATCGCTGCGGGTGCCGGAGGCGGCAGAACCGCGGTTTCGGCCGGTGCGCTGGTCGCGGCAGTCGTCGGAGGCGGAGCCGGCGGGGGCAGTGGCGCGGGAGGCGGCGCTGCGGCAGCGGGAGCGAGTTCTGCGGGAGGCGGTGCCACCACGGGAGCAGGAGCCGGCACGGCTGCCGGCGGTTGCGGGTCGACCTTGGCCTGTTGCGGCGCCGGCTGGTCCGGCTTGGTCTCGCCCTTCTTGGCCTTCTTGGCCTTGCCCTGGTTGGTATTGTCGTAGACGCCCGGGATCTGCACCGTACCGCGGTCGGGATCGATGCGGATGGTGCGGCCGCCATATTCGAAGCTGTACTGCGCCTGCGCGGCGGTGCTCACAAGAAGGAATGCGGCCGTGGCCAACAGCTTCCTCATTTCGCATCTCCTGAAAAGATGTCCCCGGACCGACGCTTACGCCCCGGCTCGATCGCAAAAAGTGATCTAGATCACTGTAGTCCGTATGAGTCGTGCTCCCTCCGGTTCGGGTTCAATGCGCCCGGAACCCGTCCACAATTTGGCCGAGGCAAGCGACAGGAAGACGCGGCGCCGAGCCTCGTTCCGAGGTAAACGGAACGAGGCTCGGGATTCCCGTATTGACGCGTTGCCTTGCCGCCGACCCGTATCGGCTTCGCGCGAAAATGCTCTAATCGAACCAGGCGGCGTAGATCTTCTTGTAGCTGCCGTCTTCCATGGAGATATGCAGCCACTGGTCGACGAAGGCCTTCAGCGCCATGTCGCGCTGGAGCCAGTAGGCCTTCTCGGAGAAGTCGAAGGGCTTGTCGGGGTGGACCGCGCACAACACGCCCGCATGCTGCTTCTGCTGGTAGCGGGTCTCGGAGGCGTCGGTCATCATCAGATCGGCATTGCCCTTGGCGATCTCGTCGAAGATCACGGTGTTGTCGGGGAAGACGGTGATGTCGGCGTCCTTGATGTTGGCGCGCGCGAAGCGCTCGTTGGTGCCGCCGGGATTGACGATCACGCGGGTGCCCTTCTTGTCGATATCGGGGATGCTCTGGTACTTGCCGACATCGGCGCAGCGGGTGATCGGCGTCTTGCCTTCGCGCATGATCGGCGTCGTGAAGTAGCCCTTCTTCTGCCGGTCGAGCGTGACCGAGACGCCGCCCATGGCGATGTCGAACTGGTCGGCCTCGAAATCCTTCATCAGCTTCGGCCAGGCCGTCGGCACGAATTCGACCTTGACCCCGAGTGCCTTGCCGAGTGCCTCGGCCATGTCGACGTCGAAGCCGGAGAACTGCTGCGTGGTCTTGTCCAGATAGGTGAAGGGTTTGTAGTCGCCGGTCATGCCGACGCGCAAAGTGCCGCGCTTGATGATCTCGTCGAGGCGCGAGGGCGCAGCCTGCTGCGCGTGTGCCGAAAGGTTTGCCAGCAACGTCACGGCCAGAACGGCCAGGATTCGAACGAACATCTCTTTTCCACCCCCACGTGAGCTGTCATTGTGCTCTGGAGAGGCGGATTTAGTCCAGATGCCAGTCGCTGGCGAGCCAGAAATTGAAAGGAATTCCTCAGGTGACGATCTCGATGTACGAGGCCTCGGTCGGCCTCTTCGTGCCGTATCTGCGCAACCTGTCGGCGCTGCTCGACAAGGGCGTTGCGTATGCCGAAACCCGCAAGTTCAATCCGACGGTGCTTCTCGGCATGCGGCTGTCGCCGAACATGTACGATCTGGCGCAGCAGGTCGGCGAGGCCTGCCGTCACGCCACGGTCGCGCCGGCCTTGCTGGCGCAGTGCGAACCGGTCGCGCTGCCGCCGCTGGAGCACGACATGGCCGGGCTTCAGGCCCGCATCGCCACGTCAATCGAGTTCATTGAAAGCCTGCCGCGCGCCGAGATCGATGCGGCCGCGGAGCTGAAGGTCTTCTTCAGGCTGAAGAACGGGACCGAATTGCCCTTCACCGGGCGGACGCTGCTGCTCACCAACAGCGTCCCGCAGTTCTTCTTCCACGTCACGACCGCCTACGACCTGTTGCGGCACGCCGGCGTCGAGCTCGCGAAGAAGGACTTTCTGGGAAGGAAGTAGGAACTGGGTGTTGACCTCTCCCCGATGGGGAGAGGTGCACGGAGACATCCGGCGGCCAATGAACTTCAGGCTTCGCCCTTGCGCTCGAAATCGGCGAGCGAGCTGCGGCCGGCGATCTCGCTGCGCAGCAGCTCGAAACGCCTGTTCGCTTCGTGCGCGTGCGCGTCGACGAAATGCACGGCGGCTTCGCTGGTCATGGGGCCGCTGACCACGGGCGCGGACTGCTCGCCGATGGTCTCGTGGACGTAGTACTGGCCGTCATCGCCGCGATGGACCGTCCATTTGAGGCGGATCGCCACCATCGGGCCGGGGCCGACCTTGCTGTAGCCGTCGGCGTCGGTGTGGTCAGGCACCAGCGGCTGTTCCTCGACCACGGGATGCTCGTCATGTTCGTCGACCAATTGATGTTCTTCGGCTGCCGGGGGCTCACCGACGACGACGATCTCGGTCTCGCGAATGATCTCGGTTTCGCGAACGACCAGGGCCGGTTCGGGGTGCTCCAGAATGCTGGCAATGGTCGCCAGCGCGTGGTCGGTCGGGTCGATCTCTGACAAGGGTCCATCCTCCAGCTCGACGCGGCCGGCAAGTCTGTCCCACTGCCGCCGCGGCCGGATACATTACGCGGGTTTGATTAAGGCTGAGTTGGGGCCCGATCTGCACCAAAATGGGACGCATTCTGGCCATCCGAAGGCGGGTGCCAAGCATGATCCGGACCCAAAGGGTCGCGTTAGCGCAAAGTACGCAGCGGTTTTCCGGAAAGATCAATCAAGAGTTCATTGACTGCTCGACAGGACACTTGGGCCTCCCTCGGATATAGACCAACGAGGTAGGTATCGCTCAGATCGGGACATGATCTGTTGGCAACGGCGGCTCCCCAGATTTTGCCAGAGCGTCCATATCTATCCCGTTGAATAGCGCCAAGGCGTTGTAGGCTCGGTGAAGCGCGTCGTGAATTGAATCGAGATCGTTCCACATGGTCGTCCTGCCTTCGTCGGAGTTCCGCCGAATATTGTGCTGACGGTAAAAGGTGTGGAAGAGCCGGTTGCGCACACCAAGCGCGATGGAAAGCAGTTTCTCCAGATCGGGTGGCAATGGGTCCACCCCCTTCAACAACTGGCCGAGGGTGGTTCGATCGATCTTGTCGAGAATCTCGCGAGCAACCTCCGGATCAGGACTGCTTATCAGACCTCTATTGGTCGCACGGCTCAATAGGAGCATATTGCCGAGTTGAGTCTCTAGAAGCGCCACCGCTTCTGCGACGGCGCCGAACTTTTGGTAGACCTCGTCCAGAGATGGCATGAGAGCCTCAGTTGGAGCCAAAGAACCTTTTAGATGCGTCGCGTGCTCGCTTCGCCATCGCTTCCACTTCATCCATTACGCAGGCTCGAAATTCCGAGCCCTCGAAGGAGCCGCAGAGCGTGCAGATGTTGTTGACGCGCTCGGGCGTACGGAACTTGATAGCCCAACCGGGGACGCGCTGATCAATGGCTGCTTCGATATAGCTGCGGTTGCACGAGGCGGCGTTAGCCGCGGTGGCGAATAGCAAGACGATCGCGATGAAACCGAACCGCAACATCACGCGATCCAATTCGTGGGCTTGTATTGGAACTTGAGGAGCCTCTTCTTCGCCTTGGCAACCTCTTCCTCCGTGAACAACGAACTCCATCTCTCGCTTTCGGTCACGACCGCCTCAACTGTCAGATCCAGTCTACCGCGCAGGTAGAGGGCCGTGTAGCCGTCCGACTCCTTCGGGGCATTGATCAACGTCTTGGCGGTCGTCATGCCGCCCGTATCGGTCAGCATTTGCAGGAAGATGTTGGCGTTGTAGTTCGCCTCGTCCTTGGCGCGCCGATAGATATCGAACATTGCCTTGTCGAAAGCGGTATTGCGGTCGGTCATGGTGAGCCTCGATGGTGCCTTGGCAAGGGTTGCCCCTTTTTGGGCCGCAAACATCACAGATTGTAGAGGTACGAATGGAGCAGCAGAAGCAGGCAGTGCGTCCAACTGCATGATTAGGGACCATTGGCGACCTTGGCGGTTGCGAACGCCTCGCTATCCATTTCGGAGTACTTGTCTATGTTGCATTTATTGCAACCGCTGACGGTGATGCTGAATGTCGAAAAGAGCCAGGAACGTTGGAGTTTCTGCTCCCAGCTCAAAGTGGGCTAAAAGCATTCAAGTGGCGAAGCCGCTGTCCATAACGCTGATCGCCGCCTTTGGGGGCGCCTGCGGCGTTATCCCAGAAGCCACCCCGGCGGGATTCCATCCTCCGAAACTGATGGAAGTTCACATCTTTTCAATGGCTTGATTTCTATTCAAACACATCCTGATTGATGACGTTCTGCCTGATGGGATCGCCGTCCAGCACACTCAGGATGTTGCGCGCGGTCTGCTCGCTCATGCGCTGGACCGCCTCGACCGTGACGCCCGCGACATGCGGGGCCATGATGACGTTGGGCAGCGCGAACAGCGCGTTGCTGACGGGGGGCGGCTCCACCTCGAACACGTCGATGCCGGCACCGGCGAGTTCTCCTGACGTCAGCGCGTCGTACAGTGCCGCTTCCTTCACGATACCGCCGCGCGCGGTGTTGATGAGATAGGATTTCGGCTTCATCCGGCCGATCCTGGCCGCATCGAACAGGCCGACCGTCTCGGGCGTCTTCGGGCAGTGGATGGTGACGAAATCGGCATTCGGCAGCGCGGCGTCGAGATCGGCGACGGGCTCGCAACCGGCGGCCTTGATGTCGGCGGCTCCCTTGTAGGGATCGTAGACCTGCACCTTCATCTCCATCGCCTGGCAGCGTTTGGCGGTGCGGGTGCCGATGCGGCCGAAGCCGACGATCAGCACGGTCTTGCCGTAGAGATCGAACGGCAGCATGCCGAGCCGGTTCGCCCACTGGCCGTCCTTGACGCAGGCATGCATCTCATTGGCGCGCTTTGCCAATGTCAGCATCATGAACAGCGCCTGCTCGGCGACCGATGGCGAGTTGGCGCTGCCGGCCACCATCAGCGGCACCTTGCGGCGGGAGAGGGCTGATACGTCGACGGCGTCGTAGCCGACGCCGATCCGGGTCACCACCTTCATGTCCCCGGACGCCTCAAGCTCGGTCTCACCGAAGGCGGTGGCGCCCAGCGCCACGCCATGGACCGGCGCATGGCTCTTGAGCAGCGCCTCGAAATCCTTGGCGGAGATCAGGTTCGGAAACTCGACGAGCTCGATATCGTCCCGCTGGGTGAGGAGGGCGCGTGCCCCTTGCGACAAAGTCTGTGTAACGAAAATCTTCTTCTTGTTGGTCGCCATCGCTCCCCGCCTGCTTGCGTTTCTTGAGCCGGCGTCACAACACGACGCCGGTCTCATCGTTTAGCAGGTGCATATTGTTGAGGTCCATCGCCAAACGCATGGGAGCCCCGTCCTTGGCGCCGGCATTGGGATCGACGCGGCCGCAGATCGGCGTGCCCTCGAGCCCGAAATAGACCAGGGTCTCCATGCCCATCGGCTCGGTGACGTCGAGTACGGTATCGAAGGTCTCGACCCCCGGCCCGAGATGCGCATGCGACTCGGTGAGATGCTCGGGCCGGATGCCGAGCAGCAGCTTCTCACTGCGCGGCAGCGAATTGTAGCGGGTCGCGCGGGCCGGCGGCAGCGGGAAGGCGATGCGGTCGGTCAGGCGGATCTGAAGCGTGCCGCCGACGTCCTCGAGCCGGCACGGAATGAAGTTCATCGCCGGCGAGCCGATGAAGCCCGCGACGAAGCGCGTCGCCGGCTTGTGGTAGAGTTCGTTCGGCGTGCCGATCTGCTCGATGCGTCCCTTGTTCATCACCACCACGCGATCGGCCAGGGTCATTGCCTCGACCTGGTCGTGGGTGACGTAGACCGTGGTGGTGCGCACCTTCTGGTGCACTTTCTTGATCTCGATCCGCATCTGCACGCGCAGCTTGGCGTCGAGGTTGGACAGCGGCTCGTCGAACAGGAAGACTTTTGGATTGCGCACGATGGCCCGGCCCATCGCGACGCGCTGGCGCTGGCCGCCGGAGAGCTGCTTCGGCTTGCGGTCGATCAGATCGGTGATGTCGAGCAGGCGGGCGGCCTCCGTCACCCGCGCCTTGATCTCGGCCTTGGGATAGTGCTTCAGGCGCAGCCCGAACGACATGTTCTCGGCGACCGTCATGTGCGGGTAGAGCGCGTAGTTCTGGAACACCATCGCGATGTCGCGGTCCTTCGGGGGAACGTCGTTGACGACGTCGCCGCCGATCATGATGTCGCCGTCGCTGATGTCCTCGAGGCCCGCGATCATGCGCAGCGTCGTCGACTTGCCGCAGCCGGACGGGCCGACCAGCACGATGAACTCATGGTCGGCGATATCGAGGTCGATGCCGCGCACGGCCTCGACATCGTCGTAGCGCTTGACGACCTTACGTAATGCAACGTCAGCCATGAAAACCTCAACCTTTCGACATCAACCCTTCGTCGCGCCGGCGGTCAGGCCGGCAATGTAATAGTCCATCAGGAAGGCGTAGATGATCAGCGGCGGCGCTGCGCCAAGCAGCGCGCCGGTCATGATCTGACCCCAGTTGAAGACGTCGCCCTTGATCAGCGTGGTGGTGATGCCGACCGGCAGCACCAGCTGGTCGATCGATGTCGTGAACACCAGCGGATAGAGGAACTGCGCCCAGGACACCGTGAAGGCGAAGATGGTCGCGGCGATCAGCCCGGGCAGGGCCACGGGAATGAAGATCCGCGTCAGGGTCTGGAGCCAGGAGGCGCCGTCGATCAGGGCGGCCTCGTCGAGCTCCTTCGGGATCGAGGCGAAATAGCCGATCATGATCCAGGTGCAGAACGGCACCGTCAGGGTCGGATAGATGAACACCAGCACGTACCAGCGGTTGAGCAGGGTGATGCCGGTGAACTCCTGGACGACAGCGAGCATCTTGAACAGCGGAATGAACAGAAGGCTGTCCGGGATGAGATAGGTCAGGAACACGCCGGTCGCGAGCGTGGCGGAGCCCCAGAATTTCATCCGCGCCAGCGCGAACGCCGCGGGGATGCTGATCAGCATCGTGACGATCACCACGGTGATCGAGATCATCGCCGAATTCCAGAAGAACCGCAAAAACTGGTTCGAGGTCAGGAGCTCGACATAGTTCGCCAGGGTGGGGTGAAACACCCACCATGGATTGGTCGCCGCCGAAATCTCCGCGCTGCTCTTGAGCGAGGTGATCAGCATGTAGACCGGCGGGGTCAGGAAGAAGATCGCGAACAGCACCAGGAAGAAATAGGACCAGCGCAGCGCCCAGGTGCGGTCGCGGCTCATGCTGCCGAGTTTGACCTTGCGGCTCGGTCCTGCCTTGTCGATTGCCAGCGTGCTCATCAGGCTTCGTTCCCGCGTTTGTTGACATCCCGCAGGATGAAGACCGCTGCGACGGCGAGGATCGGCACCATGAACAGCGAGACGCAGGCGCCGAGCGGAATGTCGCTGCTCTGGATGCCGACCTGGAACGCCCAGGTGGCGAACAGATGCGTCTGGTCGAGCGGACCGCCCGAGGTGAGAATGCGCACGATGTCGAAATTGGCGAAGGTGACGATCAGCGAGAACAGCGTGGTGATGGCGATGATGTTGCGCATCATCGGCAACGTGATGTGCCAGATCTTCTGCCACCAATTGGCGCCGTCGATCGACGCGGCCTCATAGAGCTGGTCGGGGACCGATTTCAGCGCGGCCAGATACATGATCAGGAAGAACGGCGCGCCGTACCAGACGTTGACGAGGATGACGGAGAAGCGCGCCCAGAAGGCATCGCCGAGCCAGGGGATGGGACCGACGCCGAAGAAGGAGAGCGTGTAGTTGAAGGCGCTGTAGGAGGGATCGAACAGCCACAGCCAGGCCAGCGTGCTCATCGCCGGCGGGATCACCCAGGGTACCAGCAGCATGCCGCGCCATTTGCGCTGCTTCTTGCCGGGAATGTTGTGGACGAAATGCGCGACGATGAAGCCGATCAGCGCCTTGAAGATCACGGCGGTGACCGCAAAGATGCAGGACTGCTTCACCACCATCCAGAACGTCTCGCGCTTGAACAGGAAGGTGAAATTGCTGAGGCCGACGAATTTGGTCATCGCCTTGTTCAGCGTCGCCAGATAGAGCGAATAGAAGGCGGGATAGAGCACGAGCAGCGCGATCAGGAGGATCAGCGGCAGTGTCAAGAAGAACGCGACGGTCGACTTCCGACCCATGACATGGCGAAGGCTTGCGCTCTTCTTGCGCGGGCGCGCGGCACGGGCGAGGCGACCTTGCTCAACGACGACATCAGCCATGAATCAGACTCTCTGGTCAAACTCTCTGGGGCAAACGAAGGTTCAACGGTGAAGCCGGCGACCGGTCGGCCTCATGGGCATGCAGAGGGGATCCGGATGCGCCCCGGCGGCTCATGCGAGAGGCATGAACCGCCATGGCACACACCCGGCTCAGGTCCGCATGAAGCCCTCGCACTCGCCTTCGGCCCAGGCGAGCGCCGTTTCCAGCTTCTCTCCTTGCGCAAAACGCAGCGCAAGCTTGGTCAGTGTCGCCTGGAAGTAGATCTGCTGGGCGATCTTCGGCGGCGCGGGCGATGCGGCGATCGACAGCGTCTGCTGCTGGTACGGGTCCGGATAATGGAAGAGCGTGCCCTTCGGGGGCCCTTCCTCGGCCCAGGTCTTCAGCTTCGTCATGTTGGCGTAGGCCGGCAGATCGTAGCCGCCGCTCGCCGCGACGAACTTTTCGATCGCCGCAGGCGACGACAGGTGAGCGAGCAGGCTCTTGGCCGCCTCCTTGTTCTTGCCGAAGGCCCAGACGCCCCAGAAATAGGGCAGGAAGGGCGCGAAGCGGCCTTTCGGACCGGCCGGGAAGCCGTGCGTCCAGCATTGCTCGGCGACTTGCGGCGCATCGCGCTTGGCGACAGCCCAGGCGCTCGGCGGGTTCAGGATCATCGCGCCGCGGCCCGAGATCAGCCATTTGTTGTTGGAGGCGTCATCCCAGGAGGGCGCATCCGGTGGCAGCACCGCGATCAGCTTCTTGTAGAATTCGAGCGCCTGCCGCACCGCGTCGGTCTTGACCGTGATGTCGCCCTTGACGTTGACGAGCTCGGCGCCGAAGGACTGGAAGATCGCGCCGGCGGTGTCGACGCTGTCGGTGGTCTCGCCGAGACCGATGCCGAATGGGAAGCCGGCCTTCTGGCAGGCTTCCGCCGCCTTCAGGAAAGTCTCCATCGTCCAGTTGTCCGCCTTCGGCGGGCCACCGGCCGGATACATTTCCTGCACGTCGATGCCGGCGTGCTTCTTCATCAGGTCGATGCGCGAGCAGGGGCCCTTGATCTGGCTGCCCGGCGTTGCCGGCACCGCGAGCCATTTGCCGCCTGACTGTCCGAGATATTTGACGGTGCCGTTCACCTCGCCGTTCTGCTTGATGAGCGGCTCCATGACGTCGTTGAGCGGCTCGAGATTCTCCGAATATGCGTGCGGCCACCAGCTCGGCATCTGGAGAATGTCGTGCCCGGACTTGGCCTGCGCTTCGGCCGCCGCAGTGAGCTCGATCTTCTTGTTGTTGCTGGTGATGTAGTCGACGGAGACCTCGACCTTCTCCCTCTCGCCCCATTCCTTGACGAGGGCGGTGGAGGCATCGTTGGCGCCGGGTACCCAATGGTCCCAGAAGCCGATCGAGAGTTTGCCGGCGGCGTAAGCGCCCCGGACATAGGGCGCCGAGATCAGCGCCGCGGAGGACATTGCAGTGGCAGCCACAAATTGACGTCGCGTCAGTGTCTTGCGTGACATCTCGTTTCCTCGCCTTGGGTGTGTTTTATTGTTCTGGTGTTTCCTCTGACATTCCTGAGTTTTGTTTTTGATTTTCTTCTTGGCGTTTCTTCCGGGACGTTTCTTTTTGATGCCGTCTGCTTCGATCGCAAATCACGCGAGGCGCGGCAATTTGGTAGCGCGATCAGATCATGATTGACCGCCTCTGTCGAGAAATCCGAATGGCGATCGTCTAGAACTAACGTTGTGCCTGAAAGCGGCGGTGCCGCCGGTGTCGCGCGGCGCACACGAACCGCGGCCGCTTCTTTTGCGACGCACACGTTGCGTGAACCTGCCTGGAACGATCCGTGCGCAATTACGCCGCAGTTTCGAATGAGCCTGCATAACCGCTTCGCGCGAAAGACTTTTCGGGCGTGGACAGCAATCGGCTGCGTCTGGACCTCGAAGCAGTTGAAACGATAGAATTGCAACCGGCGGGTGGCTTACACCCGGACATGCCGATCGGATCGAAGATGGAGACGAGAATGATCAACCCGGCGCCGCCAGCGCGGCTTTACCTGCGGCGATGGCTCGCGCTGGGGTCCGTGCTCGCGCTGCTGCTCGGCGCAGCCGCGGTCGCGAATGCTCAAGGCTTGGTCAAGGGCGTTCAGGACGGCGCGGCCGCCGGGAACAAGGCCGCGGGGCCGGTCGGCGGCGTGCTCGGCGGTGCAATTGGCGGCGTGGTCGGCGTCTTCACCGGCGTGCTCGGCGTCAACAATAACCAGGCGCCGCCGCCGGCCGCCAAGGACGGCGCCAAGGACGCTGGCAAGGATGCGGGCAAGGATTCCAAGGCGCCGGGCGCCGGCAAGGACAAGGATGCCAAGAGTGCCAAGGCGGGCAAGGGCGCCAAGGCGAGCAAGGAAGCCAAGAACACGCCGCAGGACGGCAAGGACAACAAGGACGTCACGGTCCTCACCCAGCCCGGCGCGCCGCAACAGACCGCCGAGCAGATCGTCGCCAACAGCGATTCCTATATCGAGCGGATCAAGACCGAGCTGAACCTCACGCCCGATCAGGAGAAGCACTGGTTCGGCTTCTCCAGCGCCATGCACTACCTGGGGCATAATGGTGCGGAGCGCCTCAACCTGCGGATTGCGCGCGCCAAGCGCGATCCGCCCGACGACATCATCGAGCAGATGCGCAACGAGTCGCAGTTCCTGATCGACCGGGCCGCCGACCAGCGCAACGTTGCCGATGCCGCCGAACCGCTCTACTCGAGCCTCGATGACAAGCAAAAGCAGGTCTTCATCCAGGAAATGGTCCGCCTCAGCCACGAGCGCGGGCTGGATTGATCAAGTTGAATCGGATTGCGGGCGCCTGAATTAACGGCGCCCGCCACGATTTCGTGAATCCTCTCCGCAATTCGAGTATGATTAGCTTCGCAAGCTGACTGCGGGGTTGATATGGCGGACGGACTCTCCGTTTTCCTGGTCGAAGACGAGACGTTGATCCGGATGATGATGGTCGACATGGTGGAAGAACTTGGCCACCATGTCGTCGCGGAAGCGGACAATGTCCGCGACGCGAGCGCCTTTGCGATGACCGCGCAATACGATTTCGCCATCCTCGACATCAATCTCAAGGGACTTTACGTCGATCCCGTCGCCGACCTGATCGAGCGCCGCGGCAAGCCGTTCCTGTTCGCCACCGGCTACGGGCCGGAATTGTTGCCCTCGCTGCTGCGTCGCAGGCCGATCCTGCGCAAGCCGATTTCGATCGACCAGCTCAAGGCGATGATCGATACGATGTTTCCGGACGCCACGGCAAAGACCTCGCACTGAGCGAAGGCGCCACGCTGAGCGATGGCCAAGGGGGAGGGATGACCAAGGTCCCGCTGACATCGTCAACGAAAATGGCCGCCCGTAGGGGCGGCCATTTGATTCCAGAGATCGTCGCGGCAGACTCAGATTAGGCCGGCGCCAAGATCGATGCCGCGCGCCATCAGCCCGAACGAGGCGATGAAACCCACGCAGCAGAACAGCAAGATGGTCTTGAACGCAGAATCGGTGAAACGGGTTTCGATGGCGGCCGGCGTAGCGGCGAGCGAAATCATGCTCATGTTCATTCCCCCCTTTGTTGACCTGAATTGCATCAGGTGAGGGAACCCTAGAGCAAAGAGTTTGACGCGAGGTTGCGAGGGATTGTTAACGGAATCGCAATCGCTCGCATCTGGTTCGCGAGCGAACAGCCGTTCCGCAAGTGTCAGTTGCGCCCGTTCCTCAGCACCGTGGCGATGGTATGGGCCGTCATGGCGGCGCGGTCCGAAGCGCGCTGGGCAGCCAGCCGGTCGCGCGCCTTTTCCTCGATCAAGAGCTCGATCAAGGCCAGCCGCTTGTCCTCGTCATCCGCTTCGGTCAGCAGACGGTGATAGCGGTGATAGTCGAATCCTACGTCCTGCTTACGCATGTCACGCCCCCGCAACTACGCCACATACAAGATGCAATTGTTTCCCATCGGAAACGATCGAGCAAGCGCGATGACGCGTGGAACCGCGTCTTCGCTGCAATCAGCTGTGCATAGTTAACGGACCGGACGGGCGCCGCAGCAGTCGCGGCGCTCAATCCGGATTGTGGTCGGCGAACATCTTCAGGCCGACGAAGCTCGCATCGGGCTTGGTGACCAGCCGGGTCGGGATGCTGCGCAGATAGTCCTGGAACCGTCCCTTGGCCTCGAAGCGCGCACGGAAGGCCGAGGCCGCAAGGAACTGCGGAAAGCGCGGCACGATTCCACCGGCGATGTAGACGCCGCCGCGGGCGCCGAAGGTCACCGCGAGATTGCCCGCGACCGAGCCGAGGATGGCGCAAAACATCTCCAGCGTCGCCTGGCTGATCGGGCAACTGCCGTCCAGGGCCGCCTTGGTGATGGAGGCTGCATCGCGGTGCTGCACCTCGGCGCCGTCGATCTCCGCCAGTGCTTCGTAGAGGCTTTGCAGGCCGGAGCCGGAGAGCGCGCCGCGCTCGATGGAGACGTGACCGAACCGGCGGCGAAGCGACGCAATCACGCGTTCTTCGCGCTCGTTCTCCGCCGGCAGGGTCGCATGTCCCGCCTCGGTGACGACGGCGAGCCGTGCCCCATGGCGCTGGACCAGGCAGGAGACGCCAAAACCGGTTCCGGGCCCCACCACCAGCAGCGGTTCGCCAGGGAGGCCGTCCTGGCCGCCGAGCGGGACCAGGTCGGCGGGCTGCAAGGCGGGCAGCGACCAGGCCACCACCTCGAAGTCGTTGAGAACGTGAACGCTGTCGAAGCCGAGGGCCGGCTGGAGCTCATTGCCGTCGATGACCCAGGGGCTGTTGGTCATGACGCAGCGATTGTTGGTCACGGGACCTGCGACGGCCAGCACGGCTCTTTGGGGTAGCTCGGCGCCGGAGCGGCGCGCCAGCACGTCGGCAATGGCTTCCCGGACGGTCGGGAAGTCGGCGACCTTCACATAGTCGATCGGTCCGCTCTGGTCGCCCCGGCTGATTGCGAAGCGCGCATTGGTGCCGCCGATATCGGCGAGAAGAATCTGTTCTGTCCTGCCGATGCTCATGGCCCCTGTGGCTGCCGAGGCCATGCCGGCCTACGGGAACCTTTTCCTCCACTCCTGATCCGATCCGCAAGTCCACGGACGGCTTTGAGAATCCGCGCTTGGTTGCGCCTAGTCAACACGGACGACGCCAAACCGTTGCATCCTGACGCCTCTTTGACTGTCAGCGCGACATCGCTGCACGCGGTCGGTGGTTGCGGAGCAGCGCGGGAAGATCGACATTGGAGATGGCGTCCGGCGCCGGTCGTGCCGGATGGATCAAATTGGGCCTTGCGATGAAAATTTCCGACCGAGACGTGCTGCTGGTGATCGACGTGCAGAACGACTTCTGCAGCGGCGGGGCGCTGGCCGTTCCCGGCGGCGAGAAAGTCGTCCCCGCCATCAACCGCATCGCCCAAAAATTCACCAATGTGGTGCTGACCCAGGACTGGCATCCGGCGGATCACGTCTCGTTCGCGGGCAACCATGCGGGCAAGCAGCCGTTCCAGACCATCGAGCTCGACTACGGCACGCAGGTGCTCTGGCCAACGCATTGCGTGCAGGGCACGGCGGGCGCCGAATTCCACGGCGCGCTGGACGTGACCCGCGCGAGCCTGGTGGTGCGCAAGGGCTTTCGGCGCGGCATCGATTCCTATTCGGCGCTGTTCGAGAACGATCACCGGACGCCGACCGGCCTGCTCGGGTACCTGCGCGAACGCGAGCTGAAGACCGTCTTCGTCGCGGGGCTGGCGCTCGATTTCTGTGTCCGCTTTTCGGCAGAGGATGCCCGCAAGGCCGGATTCGACGTCGTGGTGATCGAGGATGCCTGCCGCGGAATCGACCTCGACGGCTCGGTGGCTGCTGCGCATCGGAGTTTTGGCGCGCTCGGCATTTCCGTGATCAGCTTCGAGGCATTCTTGTGAGGAGCGTGCGATAGTCGTGGCGGAGACGACAGGCAAACAGCCGGGCGGAGCGGATCACGTCGCTGACGAGCCGTTGCCGTGGCCGTTTGCGGCGGCGCGGCTCGCCATGGATGCCTGTTTCTGGTGGATGGAACGCGGTTCGCCTGAACCGGGCGACAGCAGCCTGCCGTGGACGACGCCAAACACCGTGGCGCTGGAGCTTTCGACCATGCGCCTGCGCGATTGCTCGCGGGCGCGGGTGGGCTCGCCGGCCCTGGTCTGCGCTCCCTATGCGCTGCATCGTGCCCTGATCGCCGACTTCGCGCCGGGACACAGCGTGGTGGAGTCCCTGCAAAAGGGCGGCGTCGATCGGGTCTATCTCACCGACTGGCGCTCGGCCACGCCTGACATGCGGTATCTGTCGATCGACAGCTACCTGTCCGATCTCAACGTCGCCGTCGACGAGATCGGCACGCCGGTCGACCTCGTCGGCCTGTGCCAGGGCGGCTGGCTGTCGCTGCTCTATGCGGCACGCTTTCCCGCCAAGGTGCGACGGCTGGTGCTGGCAGGCGCGCCGGTCGATCTGTCGATCGACTCGGCGATGTCGCGGCTCGCCCGCAACGCGCCCGGCATGGTCTACGACCAGCTTGTCGCGCGCGGCGGCGGCAATGTCAGCGGCAAGGAGATGCTGCGTGTCTGGTCCAGAACGCCGAGCCGCGAGGATATCGCAGTCGCCTTGCAGAAGGAGCTCGCGGACGAAGAGGGCGCGGCGCTGCTCGCGCGCTTCGACCAGTGGAATTTGGAGCCGCTCGATCTGCCCGGCACTTACTATCTGCAGATCGTCAACTGGATCTTCCGGGAGAACCGGATTGCCGGCGGCAATTTCGCCGCACTCGGCCGACGGATCGACCTGAAGGACGTCAAGGCGCCGATCTTCCTGCTGGCCGGGCTCGACGACGAGGTGGTGCCGGCGACGCAGGCGCTCGCCACCGCTGGGCTCGTCGGCACCCCGCCGGCCTTCATCGCGGCGGCCTCCGAGCCGAGCAACCATCTCGGCCTGTTCATGGGCGCGCGGACCCACGCGCAGGCCTGGCCCCGGATCGCCGACTGGCTGCGGGACGACCTCTCCGGCGCGCTCGCCCGCAGCGCCTGACCGCGGCGCAAATCCGTTATGCATGACGGTGGATGGCCTGCACGGAGCGGGGGCGATGGGTTACATATGATCCCGCCGACGGTTGCGACCGGCGGCGAATAGATCCAAGGCTGGAGATTTAAGGGTACTGGATGACGTTCCATTCGATCTACGCCCACGGATTTGCGCGCGTGGCGGCCTGCGTGACCACATCTCACGTGGCTGATCCCACGGCCAATGCGAAGGCCGTCCTGACGGCGGCCAATGCCTGCCACGAACAATCCGTGGCGGTCGCCGTGTTTCCCGAGCTGTGCCTGTCCGGCTATGCGATCGAAGATCTGGTGAAGCAGGATCCGCTGCTGGATGCGGTCGAGCGCGGACTCGCCGCCATCGTCGAGGCTTCTTCGGCGCTGATGACCGTCCTGATCGTCGGCGCGCCGCTGCGGTTCGGCCATCGTATCTACAATTGCGCCGTCGTCATCCATCGCGGCAACGTCCTTGGCGTGGTGCCGAAGAGCTACCTGCCGACCTACCGCGAATTCTACGAGGGACGGCATTTCGCCTCCGGCGCCGGCATCGCCGGCGAGACCATCGCCTTCGGCGGGCTGCACGCGCCGTTCGGCACCGACCTTCTGTTTGCGGCCGAGGACGTGCCGGGCCTGACCATCGGCGTCGAGATCTGCGAGGACATGTGGATTCCGGTGACGCCGGCCTCGGAGCTGGCGCTGGCCGGCGCCAGCGTGCTGATCAATCTCTCGGGCAGCCCGATCACGATCGGCCGGGCGCGCTCGCGCGCGCTGCTGTGCCAATCGACGTCGGCACGCTGTCTTGCGGCCTATGTCTATTCGGCGGCCGGGGCAGGGGAATCCACCACCGACCTCGCCTGGGACGGCCAGACCTCGATCTACGAGAACGGCGCGCTGCTGGCTGAGGGCGAGCGTTTCCGCCAGGGCGGGCAGATCACGACGGCTGACGTCGACCTCGACCTGCTCCGGCAGGAGCGCGCCCTGATGGGCACCTTCGACGACAACCGGCGGCAGCGCGAGGGCTTCTACCGCAGGATCACCTTTGCCCTGAAGCCGCCCGCCGCGGACATCGGCTTCCTGCGCAAGATCGAGCGCTTTCCGTTCGTGCCGAGCGACGAGAGCTTGCTCGATCAGGATTGCTACGAGGCCTACAACATCCAGGTCGCCGGCCTCGTGCAGCGCATGCGCGCCACCGGCACCAAGCGCGTCGTTATCGGCGTGTCCGGCGGTCTCGACTCCACCCATGCGCTGATCGTCGCCGCCAAGGCCGTGGACCTGCTCGGCCTGCCGCGCGAGAACATCCTCGCCTACACCATGCCGGGCTTTGCCACCGGCAGCGAAAGCAAAGCCAATGCGCTGGCGCTGATGAAGGCGTTGCAGACCACCGGTCAGGAACTCGACATCCGCACCACCGCGACGCAGATGCTGAAGGACATCGGCCATCCCTTCGGCAAGGGCGAGAAGGTCTACGACATCACCTTCGAGAACGTGCAGGCGGGTCTGCGCACCGACTATCTGTTCCGGCTTGCCAACCACAACGGCGGTATCGTGATTGGAACCGGCGATCTCTCCGAGCTCGCGCTCGGCTGGTGCACCTACGGCGTCGGCGACCAGATGGCGCATTACAACGTCAATGCCGGCGTGCCGAAGACGCTGATCCAGCACCTGATCCGCTGGGTGATCGCTTCAAAACAGTTCGGCGACGACGTCAACCGGACGCTGGCCTCGATCCTGTCGGTTGAAATCTCGCCCGAGCTGGTTCCGGTCAAGCCCGGCGAGAAGCCGCAGAGCACGGAAGCCTCCGTCGGCCCCTACGAGCTGCAGGACTTCAACCTGTTCTACACGCTGCGCTTCGGCATGCGGCCGTCCAGGATCGCCTTCATGGCGCAGCACGCCTGGAAGGACGTCGCCAAGGGCGAATGGCCGCCGGCGTTTCCAAACGACAAGCGCAAGGCCTATGATCTGCCCGAGATCCGGCGCTGGCTGGAGGTGTTTTTGCGCCGCTTCTTCGCCTTCAGCCAGTTCAAGCGCTCGGCGATGCCGAACGGCCCGAAGGTTTCGGCCGGCGGCTCATTGTCGCCGCGCGGCGACTGGCGCGCGCCCTCGGATTCGAGCGCGGCCGCATGGCTCGAGGATCTCGAGCGGAACGTGCCGAAGTGATCTGAAGATTGATCGGGCAAACACTGATCGGGTAGGGCAGCCCAAAACGACTTCGCGCCGCGCGGCTTGGAAAGCCGGCGGCGCGAAATTGCGTTCAATCTCGAAAGTTCCGAGGTCCGGAGTGCCTAGGAGTCCGGACCTCGTCACCTTGCCCCAGCCTTTGATCCCCCCGCCCCATGTGGTCCCCCAACCCCATAGTGCGCGATCAGAGGGTGATGCCCTTGGAAGGCCGCCGATCGATGTGCGGGATGTACGCGAGATATGGTTAGGATTCCAATCCGGATCACTACGGACACGCGCGCGTTCGCTTCTGCACGCTGATGCATTCGTCTGCTCGCGCTGCGATCGCATCCGCCCGAATTCCATGCACGCGGCCGGCACGATGTCCACATCTCGTCTGCGTCGCGGAACCTGCATTTCACCGGCCTGTCATTGAACTGGTCTAGCGCTGCTCCCGTCATCGTCGACGGTCAAAGGAGCAAGCCATGTCGAAGCCGGTGTTGGGCGCCGCATTGTCCATCAAATCGATCCCCGCGCACCGTGACTGGCTTCTGGAACGGCAGCGCGATCTCGAAATCCAGGATTTCTTCCGCGCCGATCTGCTCGATGGCGACTGGCGCAGCGCGGCCGGCGAGATCAAGCAGATGCTCTCCGGCCATACCGGCCGGCTCGGCATTCACGGGCCGTTCTGGGGCTTCAAGATCGACAGCCACGATTCCCTGATCCGCCAGGCCGTGACCAAGCGCCTGCTCCAGGGCCTGGAGGCCGCGGACTTCCTCGGCGCGACGCAGATGGTGATCCATTCGCCGTTCACGACCTGGGACCACAACAATCTCGATCTCTATCCTGACAACCGCGCCAACATCGTCGAGCGCGTCAAGGCGACGCTCGCCGAAGTGATTGCGCGCGCCGAGACGGTCGGCTGCGAGATCGTGATCGAGAACATCGAGGACAAGGACCCGCGCGACCGCGTGCGCCTCGCCAAGGCGCTCGAAAGCAGCAAGGTCCGCGTCTCGCTCGACACCGGCCACGCCAATTACGCCCACATCTCCACCGGCGCGCCGCCGGTGGATTATTACGTCGAGACCGCCGGCGATATGCTGACGCATGTGCATCTCCAGGACACCGACGGCTTTGCCGACCGGCACTGGGCCCCGGGCGAAGGCAACATTCGCTGGGTCGGCGTGTTCCGAGCACTGGGACGGTTGACGTCCAACCCGCGGCTGATCCTCGAACTCCGCAACCACGACGACGTCCGCAAGGGTGCCGCGCATCTCGCCGCGCTCGGTCTCGCCGAATAACCGATCACACAGGGCAGGGGTCATCCTCATGAGCAAACTCACCCGTCGCACCATCCTGAAGTCCGGCGGCGCCGCCGCGGGTACGCTGCTGCTGCCGCGCTTCGCCATCGCTCAGGCCGACAACCGTCCGTCGGTGACGATCGCCGTCCAGAAGGTCACGAACTCGAACGTGCTCGACGTGCTGCGTGAGCAGTCCAATGTCGGCGAACGCGTGTTCTTCTCCTCGATCTGGGAAGGCCTGATCTCCAAGAACTGGCGCGGCAGCCTCGAGGCCGTGCCGGGCCTTGCCACCGAGTGGCGCCGCATCGACGACCAGACCGTCGAGGTGAAGCTGCGCCAGGGCGTCAAGTTCCACAATGGCGACGAGCTGACGGCCGAAGACGTCGTCTTCACCTTCAGCCGCGAGCGCATGTTCGGCGAGACCGAGGCCAAGAGCCGCTCCACCATCCAGGCCTTCGAGAAGATTCCGATGCCGAAGCCCGGCAAGGAGCTGCCGCCTGACGTGCCCGCGGTCGCCCGCCGCATCTGGCCGGACCTCGTGCGCGTCGATGCCGTCGACAAGTACACGGTGCGCTTCTACAACGCGACGCCCGACGTCACCATCGAGGGCCGGCTGTCGCGCTACGGTTCGGACATCATGAACCGCCGCGCCTGGGAGCAGTCCGCGAGCTATCTCGACTGGGCGCGCAGGCCTGTTACGACCGGCCCCTACAAGGTCGTCGAGCTCAAGCCCGACGTGTCGCTGACGCTGGAAGCCCACGACGAATATTGGGGCGGCCGTCCGCCAC
>NZ_AKIY01000009.1 GCF_000282615.1 Bradyrhizobium sp. YR681
CCCCCAGCCGGCGCGGCTCGGCCTCGCCGTCGAGCGTCTGCTCCCAATCCAGCCGGCTCATGCCGACCACCAGCCGCTTCTCGCTCTGCCGCCAGATGATGTCGGCGGGCTGGACGCGGGCATCCTGCACATGGGCGGAGATCACAGCGAGATCATCGGCATCAAGCGCGATCATTTTGAGCTGGGGAGACATCACCGACACTTCTCCTCTCGGGCGATATGGCCCAACGCGCGCGGACGCAGAAATTTCCTTGAGTAACGGGCTGGCCGACTAGATGCTATTGATATCCTCCATCTCCAGCACCTTTCTGGGGTAGCCGACCCGGGCGACATGGATCATGGCGCGGCCCATCTGCTCGGTCGTGGTGGCGAGCCTGGGCGAGAGCCGCCGCAGCACCGACCACAGCGGCCCGGTTGCGGTATAGACCGCCTGCACCCAGGCCGTCTTGGACCGGACGCCGTGCAGCGGCTGGATCGCGCCGGGCCGGAACATGTAGGCGCCCCTGAACGGCAGCTTGAGCAGATCGTTCTCGGTCTTGCCCTTGACCCGCGCCCACATCCGCGACCCCTGCTCGGTGGAATCGGTGCCGGCGCCCGTGACATAGGTGAATGTCATCTGCGGATTGAGGCGCGCGAGCGTCGTCGCAGCGGCGAGCGTGAGGTCGTAAGTCAGATGACGGTAGCGCTCCTCACTCATGCCGATCGAGGAGACGCCGAGGCAGAAAAAGCAGGCATCGAAGCCGGTCAGCTTCGGCTCGATCGCCGAATAATCCGTGAAATCGCCATGCATGATCTCCGTGAGCTTGGCGCTGCGCACGCCGGTCGGGCTGCGTCCCACCGCAACCACGCGCTCGACGCCGGGATCGACCAGGCACTCGCGAAGCACACCCTGCCCGACCATGCCGCTCGCGCCGAAGATGATGACTCGCATCGGAACGCCCCCAACAGGATCGCGGCTCATGCGGCGACCGCGATCTCGTCGAAGGATACACCGGTCAGCGTTGCCGAGACATCCCACAACATGGCTGACACCGCAGAATCCTTTGCCTGCGGCATGATCTTCGCCGCCACCGGCGGCCCCTTCAATTCGTAGAACCAGTTCGGACCGTAATAGCCGCCCGGCTCGGCCGCCGCCGAGGTCGCTGCCAACAAGGTCGGCAGCGCGCCTTCGGCCGCGGAGTGGCTGATGAAAGGCTGAAGCCACCGGCTCACGCGCGATTGGAAGGTGTCGGCGCCCGGCCCGTTCGGAATGAGATCGGTCCGCGCATAGCCGGGATGCGCGGCAAGGCTCATCAGGCCCCAGCCGGCCGCGAGGCTGCGGCGCTGCAACTCCAGCGCAAACATCAGCATCGCCAGCTTGGACTGGCAGTAGGCCCGCCACGGCCGATAGGATTTCTTACCCTGGAGATCGTCGAAATTGATCGCGCCGGAACGGTGCGCGAGGCTGGAGAGATTGACGATGCGAGGCGCTTTCGCCCGACGCAGCTGCGGCAACAGGCGCGCCGTCAGGGCATAATGGCCGAGATAATTGGTCCCGAGCTGCATCTCGAAACCGTCCTCGGTCAGCTGCCGCTTCGGCAGCGCCATCACGCCGGCATTGTTGACCAGGATGTCGAGCTGCTCGTTGCCGGCGGCAAAGCGCCTGGCGAAATCGGCGACGGAGGCGAGGCTGGCGAGGTCGAGATGCTCATAGGCGATCAGCGCGTTGGGAAACCGTTCGCAAATGCCCTCGATCGCCCGCAGGCCCTTTGCGTCGTTGCGTCCGGTGAGTATGACAATGGCACCGGCGCCCGCCAGCGCCATCGCCGTCTCGTAACCGAGGCCGCCTGTCGCCCCGGTGACGACGGCGGTCATGCCGCTGAGAGAGGGGATGTCTGCCGTGCTCCAGTCGGTCATGCATGTCTCCGTTCGGGGCTGGAATAAAGCCCGCGACGGGTCTAAATGTGCACTTGGTGCAAATTTGCAAGAGGTGAAATAATTTGAAGGCTTCGAAGCCCGCCGGGAGAAGCGCCAAGCCATTGTCGCCGGGAGGAAAATCACCGGCGCCGGGTTTACGCGCGCGCAAGCAGCAGCAGACCCGCGAGCGGCTCAAGCGCGCGGCGATGGCGCTGTTCCTGGAACGCGGCTTCGAGACCACGACCATCGACGATATCGCAGCCAAAGCGGAGATGTCGCGCCGCAGCTTCTTCCATTACTTCGCATCCAAGGAGGACGTGGTCGCCGCCTGGCAGGAGGATGCCGCGGCCGCGCTGGTCGCCGCGATTCTCGCACGGCCCGCGGACGAATCCATGCTCACCGCAGCGGAGAATGCGATCACAGCCGCGATCAAGCGGATCGACCCGGCCGAGGCGGCCGCGATGTCGCGGCTCAAGCGCGACAATCCCGCACTCCACGCCCGCGACCAGCGCAAGTACGAGAAGCTGGAGCAGGCTCTCGCCGAGGGGCTCGCCCAGCGCTCCGGGCGCAAGTCGGACCGGCAGAAGGCGCGCCTCGTCGCCATGATCGCCACCGGCGCAATGCGCGTCGGCGGCGAGAGCTGGATCGGCGAAGGCGCGCGCGAGAAGCCGGAAGCTTTCGTGAAGCGCACCTTCGACGCGATCCGGGCGATATTGAAGTGACTGCTTACCCTCCCTTAGAGGAGGGTAAGCAGCGACACACCCTTACTCCTTGAAAAACGCCAGCAGGTCGGCGTTGATGGTTTCGGCGTGCGTGGTCGGCATGCCGTGCGGAAAGCCCTTGTAGGTCTTCAGCGTGCCATTCTTGAGCAGCTTCGCCGACAGCGGGGCCGAGTCCGCGTAAGGCACGATCTGGTCGTCGTCGCCATGCATCACCAGCACGGGCACGTTGATCTTCTTCAGATCCTCGGTGAAGTCGGTCTGCGAGAACGCGACGATGCCGTCGTAATGCGCTTTGGCGCCGCCCATCATGCCCTGCCGCCACCAGTTCTGGATCACCGCTTCCGACGGTTTTGCGCCGGGACGGTTGTAGCCGTAGAAGGGACCCGCGGCGACGTCGCGGTAGAAAGCCGCGCGGCCGGCGGCGAGCTGGACCTGGAAGTCGTCGAACACGCTCTTCGGCAGGCCGCCGAGATTGGCCGCGGTCTGCACCATCAGCGGCGGCACCGCCGAGAGGATCGCGGCCTTCGCCACCCGGCTCTCGCCGTGACGCGCGATGTAATGCACGACCTCGCCACCACCGGTGGAGTGGCCGACATGGATGGCATTCTTCAGATCGAGATGTGCGGTGACCGCTGCGAGATCGTCGGCATAATGATCCATGTCGTGACCATCGGCGACCTGCGACGAGCGGCCGTGGCCGCGGCGGTCATGGGCGACGACACGATAGCCGCGCGTGACGAAGTACATCATCTGCGCGTCCCAATCGTCGGAAGACAACGGCCAGCCATGGCTGAACACGATCGGCTGGCCCTCGCCCCAGTCCTTGAAAAAGATCTCGACGCCGTCTTTCGTGGTGATGGTGGGCATGAATGGCTCCTTCAGTGAGAATCAATCCGGGGCTCGCAACAACGCGAGCCGGCAACACGGATATGGTTGTGCGATGTCGCGAGGTCGATGCCGCGCACCGACCGCGAACGTGCGATCAGGCAAACGTCATCGGCTTGTAGCGACGCCAGGCGCCGACGGTCAGCACCACGAAGAACACCAGCACGATGCCCTGCACCACGGCGAACACGGGGCCTCCCGGCGGATTCGGCGGCACGGCAGGCGCGAGCGCGGCGAGCGCCGGCACCTTCAGGAACGACTGGATCACCAGCACGAAGCAGTTGAAATAGAGCGAGATCATCGCGGTCACGATGTAGACCGGACGCCAGACGCCTCTGAGCTTCATGCCGTACAGCGCGAGGCAGGCAATCGCGAGCAGCACCAGCGAGATGATGCCGATGATGTGCGAGGGCAGCAGCTTTTCGGTCAGAAGCGGCGGAATCGGAAAGCCGGTCGCGCTGGTGAGAATCGTGAACAGCAGGAAGATCGCGGTGAGGCCCGGCATCGGCTTCGAGCCGAGCAGGCCGAACATCACGATGAGGCCCGCGACAATGCCGATCAGGCTGATGATGACATGGACCAATACGAAGGCGTGCAGGCTTAATCCAAGGACCATGTCATTTCTCCTACTCTCGGCGCCGAGATCAGTGGATTGATATTACGGTCCTCATCGGATTGCCACATGCTCCCGTGTCACAGGTTCGCGTGCAGCCATGCGTCGTCGTGCGAATCGACAAACGCATGGCTGAATTTTTTGCAACGCTGTCGCAAACGGCGGCAGTTTTGTAGCCCGGATGGAGCGCAGCGAAATCCGGGGGTCTCGCGGGTGGATGGCGCTGTCCCGGATTGCGCTGCGCTCCATCCGGGCTACAAGGTCTTCGACGAAAGTTGGACTCACACTTCCTTGGTGTCGAAGATCAGGAGGTCGGCGCCGCCGCTGGCGAATTTCGGCACGTCAGCGCCGGTCGCCTTGCCTTCCGGGCTGCCGAATGCCGCCTGGATGTCGGCCACGCTGTCGAAAGTGAGAATGGCGACGAGATGGATTCCTGAAGGCCCCGCGGGAGAGGCGACCGGCCCCTTGCTGACGGCGTATTTCTTCAGGCCGGGAAGTTTTTTCGCGAGCGGAATGTGGGTCTCGGCATAGTATTTGTCGAAGGCAGCAGCATCCTGGGGCGTCTTGTAGAGCACGACGATTTCAGCCATTTGGTCCTCCCTTTCGAATCTTTTGTTGGTTCCACGGGCAATGCGCTTCGCGGGCGCGACGATAGTCCGTGGGACGCGGCAAAACCGCAAGCCTCATTCGGCTTGCCGTTCGCTTGTCTTGTTCTTGACTAAAGCGCCGGTTTTGCGGCGTCGCCGAGATAGCCGTGCAGGGAGGCCACGACCTGCGCGCCCTCGCCGATGGCACCGCCGACGCGCTTGACCGAGCCGGAGCGGACGTCGCCGACGGCGTAGACGCCGGGCACGGAGGTTTCCAGCGGCGCCACCAGCTTGCCCTGATTCAGCTCGGACTGCGCGCCCGTGACGACGAAGCCGCCGCGATCGAGCGTGACGCCGCAGCCGTCGAGCCAGTTGGTGGCGGGATCGGCGCCGACGAACAAAAAGAGATTCCTGATGTCGGCGGAATCCTCGTCATCGGACAGCCGGCTCTTCCAGCGGATGCGCCGCAGCAGCGAGGCCTCGTCGCCCTCGAGCGCGGTGATCTCGGTGTTGAACATCAATTCGATGTTCGGCGTCGCTTCGATGCGCTCGATGAGATAGCGCGACATGCTGGCGCCCAAGCCGCCGCCGCGGATGATCATCAGCACGCGCTTTGCATGGCCCGACAGGAACACGGCGGCCTGGCCGGCCGAATTGCCGGCGCCGACCAGAGCGACTTCCTCGCCGGCGCACAGCTTCGCCTCGACCGGAGACGCCCAGTACCAGACGCCGCGGCCCTCGAATTTGCCGAGGTTCTCGATCTCCGGGCGGCGATAGCGCGCGCCGCTGGCGACCACGACCGCGCGCGAGCGCAGGGGATCGCTGCCGTCGAGCGTCACCGCAAAGGCACCGTCCTTGCGCGTGCAGTCGAGCGACTTCACCGTGACAGGGATCATGATCTCGGCGCCGAACTTCTGCGCCTGGTTGAACGCGCGCGCCGTCAGCGCTTGGCCCGAAATGCCGGTCGGAAAGCCCAGATAGTTTTCGATACGGGCGCTGGCGCCGGCCTGGCCGCCGAAGGCGCGGGTGTCGAGCACGGCGACCGAAAGGCCTTCGGAGGCCGCATACACCGCGGTGGCGAGCCCGGCCGGTCCGCAGCCGACGATCGCGACGTCGTAGATGCGGTCGTCGCTGGGGCCGCCGATCATGCCGATCGCGCGCGCGACCTCGGTTTCGCTGGGGTTACGCAGCACCTCGCCGCTCGCCGCGACCACCAGCGGCCAGTCTTCCGGCTTGGGCGAATAGCGCGCGATCAATTCGGCGGCGTCGCGGTCGCGCTCGGGATCGAGCAGATGATGCGGCTGGCCGTTGCGGGTGAGGAAACCCTGCAGGCGCACCACGCCGGCCGAATGCGAGGGACCGATCAGCACCACACCGCCGACGCCACCCTGAAGCAGATTGACCCGGCGCAGGATCAGCGCGCGCATGATGCGCTCGCCGAGCTCGGCTTCGGCGACCAGCAGCGCGCGCAGGCGCGGGGGCGGCAACAGCAGCGTCTCGACCTCTCCTTCGGCGCGGCCGTCGACCAGCGCCGGCCGGCCGGAGAGCTGGCTGAGCTCGGCCAGGAATTGCCCCGGCCCCTGGTCGATCAGCGGGGTCACATGGCCGAGCCCGTCGCGCTGGGTGATGGCGACGTGCCCCTTCAGCACGACGAACATGCCCGGCCCGGGCTTGCCGGTCTCGAACAGGAATTCGCCGTCGGCGTAGTTGCGGACCTCGCCAAAATTCCGCATGCGCTCGATCTCGGCCGATGTCAGCGTCGGAAAGGTCTGTTCAGGGCGCGTGAACTGCGCCATCTGCGGATCACCCTCGGTTCGCTGCTGCTCGTCCTGCCCCATTGCCACGTCCATGCACTCCAAAAATTCCAATCGCCGGTGTTCAATCGCTGGTCTTGCCGGCGGTCCCCTCATTTGGGGAGCCATCGTCATTCTGCGAGGGGTCGGCACTTGCGGCGCGTTCGCGCGCCTGCAGCTTCCGCCGCTTCAGGTTTTCGCGCAGCGCCGATTTCAGCCGGTCGTCCCGCGCCCCCCTCGCCTGCCTCGTGCTCTTGTCGGTCTCGTCAGCCATCACCGGTCCATACAGCGCTCCGCGATAACATGCCCAGCGAATAAGGCAGCTCAAGAGGCCCGTTGCGATCCGATCGTGCGAAACTCAAAATGGACCGGCCGCAATGGCGCGGCCAACTGGCCAGTTGGCCGGGGACAAGCGGAACCCAAATCGGCGGAAAGTCGGTACTTCCACCTGAAAACGGGCATTTTGGCTCCGATATCGACCCGTTTTTCTCATTTTGGCGGAGCCAGCAAGCTTGCACAGGAGGGGGGCTTGTGGCAGATATCGGCCCGCTTGGTAGGCCCCTGTGGCGGCCGATTCTTACCTCAGCACATGCTGCCGTAGCTCAGTGGTAGAGCACTCCATTGGTAATGGAGAGGTCGACAGTTCAATCCTGTCTGGCAGCACCATTCTCTTCAGTTCAATCACACATGAAGCGGCATTCTCGCGGCTCGAAACGCCCGAGTTCTGCTCTCCTCGTTCGCCCTCCTCTGTGAAGAGGGCGCAGGGAAGGCCGGGTGCCGGCTGGCACCCGTGATCCGCTGCGCGAAGGATTTGCACACGCAAATGCGCAGGCGGAAAAACAGGTGGGCCGGAAAACACCCGGCCTTCCCTGCGCGATGGGTTGACGGCTTATACGCGCTCTCCCCGAAGCCGAGTTCCTTCTGGCCTCCGTCACCTCGCGAATTGGCGATGTCTCAAGACCCGGTCGAGCCCCGATCCATCTCCGCAAGGCTTGACCGTAGCAACGACGGTCAGGACCACGCGCTTTCGCCGTACGCAGCTGGCCCGGCTTCGCTTTAGTAGCTTCGCCGGACCTAAGCGCCGTCCGTCTGCACGGAGCAAGACCTCACGAGGTTCATCTCGCCCTGGTCCCGCCTTCACGTGCCCGGCACTGCCGCGTCCACCGCACCCCGACCCACGTTCGTTGCGACGTACGATCGCCCCTCTCCTCGGGCCGGGATGGCGGAATAGTGCCGCAAATCCGAATTTCGGTAAAGTGGAATATTTTTGTGAAGGGTGATTGACGGAGTTTTGCGGGAGGGCGGTGTTTTGCCCGACGGGTCAGGATCGGACCGCACAGGTAAGGTTAATTCTTCCTTTCGATTGTCGGTAAAGTTTTATCTATTATCGTCGGGCCGTGGATGACGAACCAAAGGCTCCGATAGTGATTGCGTGTTGCCTGATCGTGACTGGGATTGCGTTGCTTCTCTCAGGCATCGTTGCCTTTGGCCTTCATAGAAATTCGCTGCACTCGATGGCGTTGCTGTAGCAACAGCGGGCCGGCGCCCGGCTTTGCAGGATGGGGAGAGCGCAGCGAAACCCATTCTGCCATCTGCGACGACGAGACATGATGAATTTCGCTGCGCTCTGCTCATCCTACGCATGACGCAAGATCAATCGTCGTTACCGACCAGCCGCCCCGCGAACCGATCATCCGCCCGGCGCAGCCGCCGGCAGAGTTCGCGGTTGATGTTCTGCAGGACGATCACATAGGCGTGGATGTCGGCCTTGTAGCAGGCGTAGAGATTTTGCGCGGTCAGCTCGTACAGCACCGTCGGCGCCTCCGCGATCACCGTGGCGGAGCGGCTCTGCATTTCGATCAGCGTCATCTCGCCGAAGAAATCGCCTGCCTGCAGAACGGAAATCGGGATGGCACTCCCTGCATTCGCCCGCTTGCTCACCGCGAGCCGGCCGGATCTGACGATGAACATCGAACGCCCTTGATCGCCCTCCGACACGACGGTCGCACCGGCATTGAAGCGGCGTTCGACCAGCATCGACATCAGGAGGTCGAGGCTCGCGTCCGTGAGACCGCCGAAGAACGGCGTCGCGAGCAGGAACGCTTTCATCTCGGGGGCACCGGCAACCATCGCGGGAAGATATGTCCGGCTGCGATCCGGGGCAAGCAGCCCGTGGCGCGTGAGGGGTAGAGCGCAGCGAATCCATCGAGACATTTGCAACGACGAGAGATGGACGGGTTTCGCTGCGCGCTCCCCATCCTGCGCGGTGAACTATTCCCTCACTGACCGTCCTCTTCCTTCACCAGCGTCAGCAGGCGAAGCGTCAGGAACGTGAACACCGCGATTGTTATCGCGACGTCGTAGCTGCCGAGCCCGACGGAGACGCCGATGGCGCCGGTGGCCCACAGGCTCGCGGCCGTCGCGGTGCCCTGCACCGAATTGCCCTGCTTGAGGATCGCGCCGCCGCCGATGAAGCCGATGCCGGTGATGAGGCCCTCGATCACCTTGGCCATTCCGTCAGGCGAATGCACCAGCAGGCTTTCGCTGGCCTGCACGAAGCCGCAGCTGGCCAGCGCGACCAGCGGAAAGGTGCGCAGTCCCGCGCTGCGCGCCCGCTTCTCGCGGTCCCAGCCGATCGGAACGGCGAGCGCGAACGCGGCCGCCAGCGTGACGACGTGTATACCGATGTTGAATCTGTCCAAGGCAAATCCCGAAAACGAAAGCCGCCATCAAAATCAGGCCGGCCTGCAACGCGGCCAGACGATGGATGGTTTCAGCACGGGCGGATTTGCCGCATGCGACAGGGCGGGCTCTCGCAGGATGGGTCGAGCGAGGCGAACCCATCCTGCGTTCCTACTCCGCCAGTTCGCGCATCACCTTGATCAAATCAGACTTGCCCTCGAAGCCGATGCCGGGGAGCTCGGGCATGACGATATGGCCGGCTTCCACCTTCACGCCGTCGGGGAAGCCGCCATAGGGCTGGAACAGATCCGGATAGCTCTCGTTGCCGCCGAGGCCGAGGCCCGCTGCGATGTTGAGCGACATCTGGTGGCCGCCGTGCGGGATGCAGCGCGAGGGCGACCAGCCGAACTGATGCAGCACGTCGAGGGTGCGCAGATATTCGACCAGGCCGTAGGACAGCGCGCAATCGAACTGCAGCCAGTCGCGGTCCGGCCGCATGCCGCCATAGCGCAACAAATTGCGCGCATCCTGGTGCGAGAACAGGTTCTCGCCTGTCGCCATCGGTCCGGGATAGAATTCGGAGAGCGCGGCCTGGAGCGCGTAGTCGAGGGGATCGCCGACCTCCTCGTACCAGAACAGCGGATACTGGCGTAGCATCTTTGCGTAGGCGATGCCGGTCTCGAGATCGAAGCGGCCGTTGGCGTCGACGGCGAGCCGCGCCTGCGATCCGATCTCCGACAGCACCGCTTCGATGCGGCGCTGGTCCTCGTCGATCGAGGCGCCGCCGATCTTCATCTTGACGACGTTGTAGCCGCGATCGAGGTAGCCGCGCATCTCGGCCCGTAGCGCACTGTTGTCCTTGCCCGGATAGTAATAGCCGCCGGCGGCGTAGACGAACACGCGCGGATTGGCTTCAAGCCCCTTCTGCTCGGCAAGCAGGCGGAACAACGGCTTGCCGGCGATCTTGGCGGTGGCGTCCCAGATCGCCATGTCGAGCGTGCCGACCGCCACCGAGCGCTCGCCGTGGCCGCCGGGCTTTTCGTTGCTCATCATCGCAGCCCAGAGCTTGTGCGGATCGAGATTGTCGCCGGCCTCGTTGAGCGCGGCTTTCGGATCGGCTTCGAGAATGCGATTGCGGAAACGCTCGCGGATCAGGCCGCCCTGGCCGTAGCGGCCATTGGAGTTGAAGCCGTAGCCGACCACGCGGCGGCCGTCGCGCTCGACATCGGTGACGACAGCAACGAGGCTCGCCGTCATCTTGGAGAAGTCGATATAGGCGTTCCGGATCGGGGACGCGATCGGCTTGGTGATCTCGCGGACGTCGACGATGCGCATGGCGGTCTCCTGAATTGACTTGACGGAGGTGTACGTCTGGACAGGGCCGTTTGGCCAATGCCATGATCGATTTGCCTCATGCGCGGACGGCATCGGCGCGAATTTCGCTTCAATCCTCCCTGGATTTCAATTGGATCTCGACTGGCTCAAGGATTTTTCGGCGCTGGCGGAGCTGAAGAGCTTTTCGCGGGCGGCCGACGCGCGGAACGTGACGCAGCCGGCGTTCAGCCGCCGCATTCGTGCGCTGGAGGACTGGATCGGAACTCCTCTGTTCGTGCGCGGGGCACAAGGCGCCAGCCTGACCTCGGCCGGTCAGCATTTTGAGCCGCTGGCCGCCGATCTGGTCCGCAGCCTGGAGCGGGCGCAGCGCGATACGCGGTCCGTGGGCGAGCGGGATAATGTCGCCTTGTCGATCGCCGCCACGCATGCGCTGTCCTTCACGTTCTTTCCCGGATGGATCCGGCAACATCTGCGCTTCGAGGCGCTGGGCGCCGTCAGCCTGATCTCGGAAAGCATGGAGGGCTGCGAGCAGATCATGCTCGGCGGCGAGGTGCATTTTCTGCTGTGCCATTATCATGAGGAGGTGCCGGCCCGCTTCGAGCCTGATCGCTTCCAGAGCCATCGCGTCGGCGACGACTGTCTCGTTCCGCTCTGCGCGCCCGGCTCCGACGGACGGCCGATCTGGTCCCTCGGCGGTGAACCGACTCAGCCTGCACGCCTGCTCGCCTACAGCCGCGCGTCCGGGCTTGGCCGCATCCTCGCGGCCCATCAGGCCGTCCGGAGCACGATCGCAAACATGCAGACCGGCTTTACCTCGCATCTCGCCGCGACGCTGATGACCATGGCACGCGAAGGCCACGGTATTGCGTGGCTCCCGCTGACATTGGCGAAGGAAGAGGTCGAGCACGGCCGCCTTGTTCGTGCGGGACCGGAACAACTCGATATCCCGATCGAGATCAGGCTGATCAGGTCACCCGATTGCCGGAATGCGGTGGCCAACCAGCTCTGGCATTCGCTCACCGGCGAGGGGGACGCCTAGCAAATTCGGATGGCGCCGCCGCTCATACGTCTGGGCAGGCCGCCTGTCATTTCCGGAGCCCGCGCCTACATGTGAGGTCCGCGCATCGCGCCCCACCCGGACCCCGCCCATGATCCCTTTCTCCGTACTCGACCTCGCTCCCATCCGCAGGGGTGGCGATGCGGCGCAGGCGTTCCGCAATTCGCTCGATCTCGCGCAGCATGCCGAGGCCTGGGGCTTCAAGCGGTTCTGGCTGGCCGAGCACCACAACATGACGGGGATCGCGAGCGCGGCGACGTCCGTCGTGATCGGGCATGTCGCGGGCGGAACGAAGACGATCCGCGTCGGGTCCGGCGGGATCATGCTGCCGAACCATTCGCCGCTGATCATTGCCGAACAGTTCGGCACGCTGGAATCGCTCTATCCCGGGCGAATCGATCTCGGGCTCGGCCGCGCGCCCGGTACCGACCAGTTCACCGCGCGGGCGCTGCGGCGCGACCTTGCCACCAGTTCCGAGAATTTTCCGCAGGACGTGCTGGAATTGCAGGCGTTGCTCGGCGACATCAAGCCGAACCAGACGATCCGCGCCGTGCCGGGCATGGGCACGAAGGTGCCGCTCTGGATCCTGGGATCGAGCACCTTTGGCGCGCAGCTCGCAGGCATGCTGGGGCTGCCCTTCGCCTTCGCCTCGCATTTCGCGCCGCAGATGATGATGCCGGCGCTGCGCGAGTACCGCGCGCGCTTCGAGCCGTCGGCACAGCTGGAAAAGCCCCATGCGATGGTCGGCGTCAATGTGTTTGCGGCGGACAGCGATGCCGAGGCGCAGCGCATGTTCTCCTCACTGCAGCAGCAGTTCATCAATCTGCGCCGCGGCACGCCCGGCCCGCTGCCGCCGCCGGTCGACGACATGGACGCGCTGTGGTCGCCGGCCGAGAAGGCCATGGTCGGCCAGTCGCTGTCCTGCTCCGCCGTCGGCTCGCCCGACGTGGTCGAGCAGAAGCTGAAGGCGCTGATCGCCGAAACCGGCGCCGACGAGCTGATGACCACGGGCCAGATCTACGACCACGCCGCGCGGCTGCACTCGTTCGAGATCGCGGCCGGGGTAAGGGATCGGCTGGCGAAGCAGCCGGCGGTGTGAGCAGGCCTGATTGCTGCGACGAAGAAGGTGCGCTCCCTCCCCCGCTTGCGGGGGAGGGCTGGGGAGAGGGTGCTTCCGCAATGGGACAATCCCCAAGAGGAAAAAGCCCTCACCCCGACCCTCTCCCGCAAGCGGGAGAGGGAGCGCACCGTGTTTGTGGCGAGTCTCGAGCCTCTAGTCCGGAAATCCAAACAGCTTCGCCGGATTGTGCACCAGGATCTTCTCCAACTCCGCCTGGTCCGGCGCGTAGCGGTACATCAGCTCGAGCAGATCGGCATCGTTGGGCGGCTGCTTGACCGAGACCGGATGCGGCCAGTCGCTGGCCCAGACGCAGCGGTCGAGGGCGGCCTCGATATAGGCGCGCGCGACCGGGATCACGTCGTCATAGGGCGGGCCGGCCTTCGAGGTCTTCTCGCCGAGCGACAGCATCACCCAGAAGTTGCCCTTCTTGAGCAGCTCCAGCATCTTGCGCAGATTCGGATCGGTCTTGCCGGCCTCCGGATCGGGGCGCGCCATGTGGTCGATCAGCACGGGCACGTCGAGATTCTCGTATTTGGCGACGCTGGAAACGATGCCGTCCTTCTCCGGCTGGATCTTGACGTACCACCCGAGTTCGCGAATGCGGGCGATGGCGCGGGCGAAATCGGCGTCCGACAATACCGCGCCCAGCTCCTGGCGGAAGCTGAAGCGCGCACCGCGCACGCCGGCATCATGCAGCTTCGAGAGATAAGCGTCGCTCGCCTCCGCGAACACCAGCGCGTTGGCGCAGCCGCGGTAGTTCGGGCCCATCGCGGCGAGACCGTCGAGAACGACGGAATGGTCAGCGCCATAAGTGGTGGTCTGCACGATGATGCCGCGCTCGATGCCGAGCGTCTTGTGCACGCGCAGCGCAGCTTCCCAGGTCGCGGTCGGCATCCGGTAGGCGGCACCGGGGCGCTCCGGATATTTGTCGATGGGACCGAGCACGTGAAACTGGCTGTCGACCGTCTTCGGCGGCGGTGCCTTGATGGGGCGGCGCGGATTGGGGTCGAACGGCAGATAGGTCGGCATGCAAATGCTCCTTCAGTCGATCACGGCAGTGAAGTCGCACTGCACCAGCGCGCCGCCGTCCATGTTGTCCATCGGCAGCGCGTGGCGCGCCGGGCGTGAATGTTCGTCCGGAAACATCTTGAGCCACTCGACATTGACGGGCCCGCGCTGCGTGCGGTCCTTCAGCCACACCGTCATCTTGATGATGTCGTCGGTGGTGCCGCCCGCGGCCTCGACCGTCGCCTTCATATGCGCGAACATGTTGGCGCACTGCGCGTCCAGGCTCTCCGGCATCACGCCGGCCGCGTCGCGGCCGAGGATGACGCCCGACATCACGAGATTGCCGATGCGGCAGGCGTTCGGAATCGGATTGGCGTGCTTGAAGCCGCCGATGTGGATGCTCTTGCGCCGCGACATGGTGCGCTCCCCTCTCTGTTATTGCTTCAGACGAACTGGCACGACACCGAGCCGAACGGGCCATAGTCGGCGTGGAACGTATCGCCACGGCGGATGTCGACCGGACGCGTGAACGATCCCGCCAGCACCACCTCGCCGGCTTTCAGACGTTCGTCATGCGGCGCGAGGCGGTTGGCGAGCCAGGCAATGCCGTTGGCGGGATGGTTGAGCACGCCGGCGGCAAGCCCGGTCTCCTCGACCTCGCCATTGCGGAACAGCAGCGCGCCGATCCAGCGCAGGTCCGCGTCCAGGGGGCGGAACGGCCGGCCGCCGAGCACCAGCGCGGCGTTGGCCGCGTTGTCCGAGATCGTGTCCATGACTTTTCTCGTCTTGCCCGTTTGGGGGGCGACGCGATGCATCCGCGTCTCAAGAATCTCCAGCGCCGGCGTGACGTAGTCGGTGGCATTGAGCACGTCGAAAATGGTGCAGTCGGGCCCGCGCAGCGGCGCCTTCAGCACGAAGGCGAGCTCGACCTCGATCCGCGGCGCATGGAAGCGGTCGAACGGGATCGGCGTGGCGTCGGCATAGAACATGTCGGCGAACAGCACGCCGTAATCGGGCTCGTTGATGCCGACCGCGTTCTGCATCGCCTTCGAGGTCAGGCCGATCTTGTGGCCCTTGATGATACGGCCGCGGCCGAGCTGAAGCTTTGTCCAGGCCCGCTGGACGGCGTAGGCATCCTCGATGCTGAACTCGGGATATTCCTTGGTGAACATCGGGATCAGCGCCTTGGTGCGCTCGGCCTCATCCAGGCGCGCGGCAAGGCGTTCGATCGTGGCGGTATCCAGCATGGTCTATTGCTCCGCCGCCACGGCGTTGCGCAGCACGCCGATGCCGCGCGACTCGACTTCGACGACGTCGCCGACCTTCAGCCAGCGCGGCGGGTCGAAGCGGACACCCGCGCCGGTCGGCGTGCCCGTCACGATCATGTCGCCGGGCTTCAGTGTCGCGAAGGTCGAGAGATAGGAGATGATGAAGTCGAACGGGAACATCAGCCGGTCGGTCGTATCCTGCTGTCGCACCTCGCCGTTGACGCGCGTGATGATGTCGTGAGGCCCGCGCGGATCGAGCTCGTCCGCGGTGACGATCCACGGGCCGATGCTGCCGGAGCGATCGAAATTCTTGCCTTGCGTGACGTTGAACTTGCCGTGGCGCAGCCAGTCGCGGATCGTGCCCTCGTTGCACAAGGTCATGCCGAAGACGTGGGACCACGCCTTCTCGCGCGGGATGTGGCGGCCGCCCTGGCCGATCACGATGACGAGCTCACCTTCGTAGTCGAGCTGCTCGGAGACTTTTGGCTTCTCCAGCGGCTGACCGGAGCCTGTCATCGAGGACATGCTGCGCACGAACAGGCTCGGATATTTGGGCAGGTCCGAATTGTCTTTATATTCGGCGTTGCGCTCGGCGTAGTTGACGCCGATGCACCAGAGTTTTTCCGGCGCCAGCACCGGCGGCAGCAGGACGAGATCTTCCAGCGCGTAGTCAGGCGTCGCCCTGGCAACCGCTTCCTGCGCATCGGCGAGCGCATTGGCCGCGATCAGCGCCTTGACGTCGGAATAGTCGCGGCCGATCCGCCGGGTCAGATCGACCACGCCGCCCGCGACGGCCGCGCCGTAGCGCGGCTCTCCATCCAGGAGATAGCTCAGGAGTCGCATTGTCATTTCCTCCAATGATCTTGAGGCGGCTCGGCCGTCGAACGGCCCGCGCGTCAGTCTTTCGATTTGGGCGTCTGGAACACCGTGTTCAGCGTCACGATCTCGCCGAGGCTGGCGTAACGCGGTCCGCCGATGCGTGCGATCGGATCGAGCGCCTTGGTCTCGACCTTGCCGTCATTCACGAGCCCGTCGCGCAAATGGAACATCACGACCTCGCCGACGATCAGCCGGCTCCTGGCATCGCCGAATTCGAGGCACTGGCGGAAGCGGCATTCCATTGCGACGGGCGCAACGCTAAGCCGCGGCACCTTGATGCGCTCGCTCGGAAGCGTCTCGAGACCGAGCTCCGCGACCTCGCTGATTTCAGGCGGATGCTCGACCGAGCTGTCGTGCACCGCCTTCATCAGCGGCGTATCGGCAATGTGGATCACATATTCCTCGGTATCGAGGATGTTATGCGCGGTGTCCTTGTAGTCCGCGCCCTTGCGGCCGACGCTGATGGCGAGCATCGGCGGCTTCTGCGAGACGAAGGTGAAGGCGCTGAACGGCGCGAGGTTGAGCACGCCCGTGGCTGACAGGCTCGTGACCCACGCGATCGGGCGCGGCACCACGATGCCGGTCATCAGGCGGTAGATGCGCTCCGCGCCGAGCTCGGTGGGGTCGATCCGCATCGCTCAATCAGCCTTGATGTTGGCCTTGCGCACGACCGGAATCCACTTGGCGTCCTCGCGCTCGAGATAGGCCTTGAACTCGTCCGGCGTCATCGGGGTGGATTCGCCGCCGAGCTTTTCGAACTTGTCGATCACGCCGGGGTCCTTCAGGATCGCGACCAGCGTCTCGTGCAGCTTGTCGACGACAGGGGCCGGCGTGCCTGCCGGCGCGAACAGGCCGGTAAAGGTCTGGCCGTCGAAGTCCTTGTAGCCGAGCTCGGCGAAGGTCGGCACGTCAGGCAGCGACTTCAGCCGGTGCGGGCTGGTGACGGCGAGCGCGCGGAACAGGCCGGCCTTGATGTGCTGGAGGCTGACCGTGAGCTGGTCGAATGCGAACTGCACCTGGCCGCCGAGCAGATCGTTGATCGCAGGCGCATTGCCGCGGTAATGCGCGGTGACCCATTGCAGGTCGAGGCTGGACTGCATCAGCTCGCTGAGCAGATGGTTGGTGGTGCCGGGGCCCGGCGAGGCCATGGTCAGCTTGCCGGGCTCGCGCTTGGCGAGATCGACGAATTCCTTGAAGGTCGTCGCCTGCACTGACGGATGCACCTCGAGCACCAGCGGCGTCATCGAGATCGTCGAGATCGGCAGGAAGTCCTTCTTCCAGTTATAGGCGTCGCGCTTGTTGATCTCGGTCGCGAACAGCACCGGGCCGTTGGCGCCGACGAACAGCGTGTAGCCGTCGGGCGCCGATTTCGCGAAAGCCTCGCCCGCGATCATGCCGCCGGCGCCGGCCTTGTTCTCGATGATGAAGGGCTGGCCGAGCTTTTCCTGGAGCTTGTCGGCGATGATGCGCGCCGCGCTGTCGACATTGCCGCCGGCCGGATAGGGCACGATCAGCTTGACGCTGCGCGCCGGCCATTGCTGGGCCGATGCGGGCCCTGCCAGGATCGCTGTGACAGCAGCTATGGCAATCGCGATTAATCTCATGTTAACCTCCCGGCGGCGCTTCCAATTCCATATCGAGCGCCGTTGACGTTGCGCACGGCGCGCGATCGGAGCGCAATCTCCAGATGTGCGCTTTACCTGTCGAGTGAATTGTGGCGTTCTTGTCCATAATATGGACAAGGCCGATTCCTCAATATCCGCGCGTGGCGCGCTGGAACCGCGACAAGGCGCACAGGCGATCCGGCGTGCGCTTGCGGTGCTGCGTATTCTTGCCGCAGGGCGCGAAGACGGTGTGCCATTGGCCGAGGTCGTGCGCGCGACCGGTCTCACACGTCCGACCGTGCATCGCATCGTCCATGTGCTGATCGAGGAAGGCATCGTCGAACGGCACGGCAGGAGCGGCCGCTACGCGATCGGAAACCAGGTGCCGGAGCTGGCGCTCGCGCGCCCGCGGCCGTCGCGGCTGCTGGTCGCCGCCAATCCGTCGCTGCAGCGTGCGTCCACCGAGATCGGCGACACGCTGTTCCTGACCGTGCGCACAGGCCACGACACGCTGTGCGTGGATCGCAGGATCGGAATCTATCCGATCCAGGTGTTGTCGATCGAGGTCGGCGCACGCCGGCCGCTCGGCGTCTCCAGCGCCGGCGTCGCCATCCTCGCCGCGATGCCGGCGCAGGACGCGCGAAAAATCGTCGCGGCCAACGAGAAGCGGTTCGAGACCTACCAGACCGACGCCGCGGCGGTGATGAGCCAGGTCACCGCTGCGCGGAAGCGGGGATATAATATGAGGGAGATCGGCCTGGTGCAGGGCACGAAATCGATCTCCACCTGGATCAAGACGCCGGACGGGCAGCCGGCCGCGGCCATCACCGTCTCCGCCGTTCGGACGAGGCTCGGACCAAGGCGGGAGCAGGAGGTCGCGGAGATTCTGCTGCGGGAGGCACGGATCATCGAGCAGGCCATTCGCGGCTAGCGCTGCGAGCCGACGTGCGGCGCTGTCAATGGGCTGACGTCCCGCGCGATTTTATGGCACAACGACCGCCATCGCCGACCGACCAACGAGGCCAAGCATGCCCGCGCCAAAACCGCCTGCCTTCGAGACCCTGAGCCTGCATGCTGGCCAGCATCCGGATCCCGCGACCGGAGCCCGCGCGGTGCCGATCTACCAGACCACGTCCTACGTGTTCCAGGATTCCGATCACGCTGCCGCGCTGTTCAATCTGGAACGCGCCGGCCACATCTATGCGCGCATCTCCAACCCCACCACCGGCGTGCTGGAGGAACGGCTTGCGGCGCTGGAGGGCGGTGTCGGCGCGATCTGCACCGCCAGCGGCATGGCCGCGCTGCATCTGGCCATCGCGACGCTGCTGAACGCCGGCGACCATATCGTGGCGTCGAGCTCGCTCTATGGCGGCACCATCAATCTGCTGGCGCACACGCTGCCGCGCTTCGGCATCACCACCACCTTCGTGAAGCCGCGCGACCATGATGCGTTCCGCGCGGCGATCAAGCCGAACACGAAACTGGTCATCGGCGAGACCATCGGCAATCCCGGCCTCGAAGTCCTCGACATCCCCAAGGTCGCGCAGATCGCGCATGACGCAAAGATCCCGCTGCTGATCGACAATACCTTTGCCACGCCCTATCTCAGCCGTCCGATCGAGCTTGGCGCCGACATCGTGATGCATTCGGCGACCAAATGGATCGGCGGCCACGGCATCGCGATCGGCGGCGCCATCATCGACGGCGGCCGCTTCGACTGGCGCGATTCCGGCAAATTCGGCGTGCTGACCGAGCCCTATGGCGGCTATCACGGCATCGTCTTCGACGAGCAGTTCGGCACCGCCGCCTTCATCATGCGCGCGCGCACCGAGGGCCTGCGCGATTTCGGCGCCTGCCTGTCGCCAACCAACGCGTTCCAGCTCCTCCAGGGCGTGGAGACGCTCGGCGTGCGCATGGACCGCCACCTCCAGAACACGCATCTGGTGCTGGAGGCGCTGAAGTCGAACAAGGCGGTGGACTGGGTGCTGCATCCCTCGCTCGAGGACCACACGGACTATCAGCTCGCCAAGACGCTGCTGCCGCGCGGCGCGGGCTCGATCGTTTCCTTCGGCATCAAGGGCGGGCGCCCTGCGGGTCGCAAGTTCATCGAAGCGCTGCGCATGATCAGCCATCTTGCCAATGTCGGCGACGCCAAGACGCTGGTGATCCACCCCGCCTCGACCACGCATCAGCAGATGGACGCCGGGCAGCTGAAGGCCGCAGGTATCGGCGAGGAGCTGGTGCGGCTGTCGGTCGGCATCGAGACAGCAAGCGACATCATCGACGATCTGGCGCAGGCGCTGCGCATCTCGCAAAAGGTCTGACGCCATGAAGCTTTCCGTTGACGGTGCCGAGGTGTTCGTCGCAACCGGCGGCCGCGAATTCGACAAGTCCCTGCCCGCTGTCGTCTTTCTCCACGGCGCCGGCTTCGACCGGTCGAGCTGGGCGCTGCATACGCGCTGGTTCGCCCATCACGGCTTTGGCGTGCTCGCGCCAGACCTGCCGGGTCACGGCCGTTCTGCCGTCCCTTCGCTGTCGAGCATTGCGGAGATGGCCGACTGGACGGCGGCATTGCTCGCCGCGGCCGGCGTGGCGAAAGCCCACCTGATCGGCCACTCCATGGGATCGCTGATCTCGCTGGAGACCGCAGCACGTCATCCCGACAAGGTCTCGGCGCTGAGCCTGATCGGCACCGCCGCGACCATGACGGTCGGCCCGGATCTCCTCAAGGCGGCTGAAGCCAATTCGCAGGATGCCAACGACATGGTGTCGATCTGGGGCCTCGGCTTCAACGCCGAGCTCGGCGGCAGCCTGGCGCCGGGCCTGTGGATGCACGGCGGCGCGCAGGCGGTGTTGAAGTCTTGCGAGCCGGGCGTGCTCTTCAAGGATCTGTCGGCCTGCAATGCCTACGCGAATGCGCTTGCCGCTGCCGCGAGCGTCAAAGTGCCTGCGACGCTGATCCTCGGCGAACGCGACATGATGACACCGGCGAGGGCCGGCAAGGCGCTCGCAGCAGCGATCCCGCATGCGAGGACCGTCGTGGTGCCGGGCGCCGGCCACATGATCATGGCCGAGCGCCCGGACGAGTTGCTGGCGGCGCTGAAGGGGTGAGCTCCGCTCAGGAGCCCGGTGTCCACTTCCAGACGATGTCGGAGACGTTCACCGGCTTCGGGATCAGGCCGACCCTGGCAAAGCGGTCGGCGACCGCCTGCTGACTCCTGATCACGTCCGCGTCCACCGGCACGGTACGGTAGTTGGAGCGATCGACGAAGCGGCGGATCGCTTCGATATCGACACCGGTCGCCTCGGCCTGCGCTTTGGCGACCTCCTCGTGATGCGAGTCGGCCCAGACACCTTCGGACGCGAAGGTCGTGTTGAGCTTCGCGACGAGTGACGGATACTTTTCCACGAAGTCGGCGCCGGCGATGTAGAATGCGTTCGGCTGATGGACGTCCTTGTCGAAGGCGATGACGCGCGCGTTCTCCTTCAATTCGGCCAGCGCGAAGTAGGGATCCCAGATCGACCAGGCGTCGACCGAGCCCTTGACGAAGGCTGCCGTGGCATCGGCCGGGGCGAGCGGTGCCGGCGTGATGTCGGTCCATGCAAGGCCGGCCTTCTCCAACGCCGCGACCAGCAGGTTATGGGCGCTCGATCCCTTGCCGAACGCAACGCGCTTGCCTTTGAGATCGGCGAGCGTCTTGATCGGGGAGTCCTTGGGCACGATGATGGCCTGGCTGGTGCCGTCCGACTTCACCGCCGCAACGTAGCGGATCCTGGCGCCGCCGGCCTGCGCGAAGATTGGCGGGGCGTCGCCGACATAGCCAAAATCGACGCTGCCGACATTGATGGCCTCCAGCAGCGGCGGACCGAACTGGAAGTCGATCCACTTGATCTCGATGCCAAGCGGCTTGAAGGCGTTTTCGAGCGTCTGGCGCTGGCGCACCGCCGGGAAGAAGCCGCCTTTCTGCGTGCCGATGCGGATTTCGGCCGGCTTGTCCTCGGCGCGCGCGGGCGCGGCAAGGGCGGTTGCAAGGAGAAGCGTCGTTGCGATGATGTATCGTCGCGTAATCATGGTTGGTCCTCTCGGTTGCTTCGGGGTCAGATGGCCAGGAATGGAGAATTCGCGCGCCCGCTCCGTTCCGACAACACCGCGCGCGCGGCGCGCTCGGCTTCGCGGGCGGAGCGGAACTGGCGACCTTCGAGGCTGTCGAACAAGCGCTCGGAGGAGAAGAAACGGAAGCCGCGCGCATCGCGCGTGACGATGCCCGCGGCGCGGTCGTGGATTTCGATGATGTAGGCGTTCGATTGGGCTTGAGACATGACTGCTCGTTCGCCGGGATTTCGGCGCTCCTGTCCGGGATGTACGATATGTGGCGTTGCTACAGACCGATCAGCAACAACAACAGGCGCCGGTGGCCGCCGAGAAACAGCGCCGCGTCATGCACGCGTGCATGTCATCGGGATTACGCTGGTGATCGGTTCTCATGGTGCGGCATCAAGCTCGAGGAGCAGTTTCGATGCTGTAAATATCGAGTGATTGCCGCGTTCGGTCAATGAAATGGCTATCCATATTTGGCAGCGACGCGCTGGGGCGCTTCTCCGGGTGGAAGCGATGGCAGTCGGATTTATCTCGCGATGAATTCAACGCCGGAGCGCGGCCGGCCGTGATACGGTTCCGGCAGCGACAAAACAGGCGATTTGGGAGGCCTAGACATGGCGGATGATCTGAAAGGGCGCACGGCGCTCGTCACCGGCGGCTCGCGCGGCATTGGCGCAGCCGTCTGTCGCGCGCTGGCGGCATCGGGCGCCGCGGTGGCGATCAATTGCCGCGAGCAGATCGGGCAAGCCGAGCAACTGGCAGGCGAGATCGTCAAGCAGGGTGGCCGCGCCATCGTCGTCGCCGCCGACGTCTCCCGGCACGACGCCGTCGCCGGCATGGTCGAGCGCGTCACCGCCGGGCTCGGCCCCGTCGACATCCTCGTCAACAATGCCAGCATCGCCATCACGCGCGGCGTCGACGACCTCACCGAGGACGATTTCGACCGCACCATTCTGGTCAATCTGAAATCCGTCTTCCTGTGCACGCAGGCCGTGCTGCCGGCGATGCGCGCGAGGAGATGGGGCCGCATCGTCAACATCTCCTCCGGCGCCGCGCGCGGCGCCGGCTCGATCGGCCCGCACTACAATGCGTCGAAGGCCGGCATGGAGGGTCTTACGCGAGGTTACGCAGCGCGGCTCGTGAAGGAGGGCATCACCGTCAACGCTGTGGCGCCGTCGCTGATCGAGACCGACATGATGAGCGGCCAGCCCCAACTCGTCAGCCGCATCCCGCTCGGTCGCTTCGGAACGGCGGACGAGGTGGCGAAAACCGTGATGCTACTGGTCGACAACGCCTACATGACCGGGCAGACGGTCGCGCTGAGCGGCGGGATGGCGTTTAACTAGGGGAGGTAAACGAGAGAGCCGTAGGGTGGGCAAAGCGAAGCGTGCCCACCATCCGTGTGTAATCGGTGAGAATTCGTGGGCACGGCGCAAGTGCGCCTTTGCCCACCCTACGACTCCGGACTCGTGGAAAGTAAAACGCTCACCACATCGTTGCCGCCGCACGCTCCGGCCAGATGCGATCATACTCGGCGCCGCCGACCTTGTTCTCGCTCATCTCGGCGAGGATCTGGCCGGGTGTCGGCAAGGTCTCCGGATCGATGCGCTTGTCGGGATTCCAGAGGTCGGAGCGGACGATGGCGCGGGCGCACTGGAAGTAGATTTCGTCCACCTTCATCACCATCACGCTGCGCGGGGCCTTGCCCTCGACCTTGAAGGAAGCCAGCAGCTCAGGATCAACGGAAAGATGGGCGCGGCCGTTGGCGCGGACCGCGTTGCCGGAGCCGGGGATCAGGAACATCAGCGACACCCGGGGATCGCGCACGACGTTGCGCAAGGAATCGACCCGGTTGTTGCCGCGGCGATCCGGCAGCATCAGCGTCTTGGGATCGTGGATGCGGACGAAGCCGGGGAGATCGCCGCGCGGCGAGCAGTCGATGCCCTCGGGGCCGATGGTGGCGAGCGCCGCGAACGGCGCCTTCTCGATGAAGATGCGATAGAGCGGGGTGACGTGGTCGGCGACTTTCACGGTCGAGGCGTCATTGGTGGCGCCGTAGATGGCCTCTAGCTGTTCGACCGTTTCGATCACCGTCATTCCACTCTCTCCTGTTGCGCCAGCGGTTATTCGTGCCAGCCTTCGTTCCTGATCACGCGCACGAGCTGGCGGCTGTGATAGTCCGCGCTGCCGGCATTGAGGATGGTGATATCGGCTTGCGCGGCCGCATCGTGGACGCTACGCGCGAGGCGGTCCGTGATATTGCCGTCGCTGTGACGGGCGCGGGCGGCAAGGCGCTGCGCCAGCACATCCGGCGGCGCGGTGATCGCGACGACGACGACGTTGGCATAGGCCTGGCGCAACGCTCCGATCACGGTGCGCGAGACATTGGCGACGACCGCGCGTCCTGCGCGGATATCGTCATTGATGTCGAGCGGGAGCGCGTAGGAATGTCCGTGCGCCTCCCAATGCACGGCGAAATCTCCATGGTCGCGCGCGCGGCCGAACTCATCCCGGCTGACCGCAATGTTGTCCTCGTCGGCGGAGGATTCGCGCGTGACGACACGGCGCGGGAAGACGATGTCGTGGTCGTCGGCGCAGGCCGCCTGCGCCAGCCGCAAAAGCGTGTCCTTGCCGGCGCCGCTGGGACCGACCACGAGCACGAGCCGTCCGGGTCCGATCCCGCCGGCCTCGTCCCGTGCCATGGTCGCGGTCTCGCTCATGCGACGCGGTGTCCTTCGCGCCAGACGCTGCGGACCACGGGAACGCTGCCGGCAACATGCACGCGGATCAAATCGGCACGCTTGCCGGTCGCGACCTCGCCGCGGTCGGTGAGGCCGACCGCCTCGGCCGGCGCCTTGGTCACGGTGCGAACCGCCGCCGGCAGGCTGATCGCGGGCACGTGCTCGGGCAATTGCAGCGCGGCCATCAGCAGGCTGGACGGAATGTAGTCCGACGACAGGATGTCGAGCAGGCCTTCGCGGGCGAGATCGACCGCGGCGATGTTGCCCGAATGCGAGCCGCCGCGCACGACGTTGGGTGCGCCCATCAGGATATCGATGCCGGCCTGGTGCAGGCCGCGCGCGGCTTCCAGCGTGGTCGGGAATTCCGCCACCGAGACACGATCGCGCACGGCGTCCGCGACGTTCTCCTCGGTGGTGTCGTCATGGCTCGCCAGCGGAATCCTGTACTCATGCGCCAGCGACACGATCTCACGCATGTTGCTCGCCGCATAAAGCCGCTGATATTCGAAGCGCTTTGCGAACAGCTCATCGAGCTCGGCATCGGTCTTGCCGCCGCCCTTGCCGCGGTAATAGTCGCGCAGCTTGACCTCGTCACGGAACTGACGCTGGCCGGGAGTGTGATCCATCAGCGACATCAGCTTGACGTCGGGACGGTCGATCAGCTCCTTGGCCTCCTCGACCACGCTCGGCATCGGGATCTCGCAGCGCAGATGCAGGAAGTGGTCGGCGCGCAGCAGATTGGCGTCGCGTGCGGTGGTGATCGCGGCGGCGAGCACGCCGGCGCGACCGTCGACTTCCTCGGCGCCGTCCTCGCGCCAGACCCGGAGCGAGTCGAACACGGTGGTGATGCCCGATGTGGCGAGCTGGCCGTCATAGGAGATGACGGCTGCGACTGGATTCCAGAACACTTTTGGGCGCGGCACGTAATGCGCCTCGAGATGATCGGTGTGCAGCTCGATCAGCCCGGGCATGATGAGATCGCCGCCGGCATCCTCGGCGCCCGCGGGCGCAGTCCCATCGCCGATCCCGGCGATGCGCCCGTCGGCGAGAGCGAGCCAGCCCTGCTCGATCACCCGGTCAGCCAGCACGATCCTGGCGTTGGCGATCACAGTATCTTTCGGCTTGGCGTTCATTTCCATGTCCTTCAGGCGGCGGCGGCAAAGCTGGTGACGTCAACAATACGGTCGGCAATCAGATGGCGGATTTCGTCGTCATGGACAATGGCGACCATGGCGACGCCCTGGCGCTTTTTCTCGGCGACCAGCTCGACCACGACGGCGCGGTTGGCGGCATCGAGCGAGGCGGTCGGCTCGTCGAGCAGCAGGATCGGCAGGTCCGAGATGAAGCCGCGGGCGATGTTCACACGCTGCTGCTCGCCGCCGGAGAAAGTCGCCGGCGGAAGCTGCCAGAGCCGTTCGGGGATGTTGAGACGGTGCAGCAGCTCGCCCGCGCGCGCCTGCGCGTCGGCTCGGCCCATGCCGTTGACGATCAAGGGCTCGGCGACGACATCGATGGTGGCAACGCGCGGCACCGCCCGCAGGAACTGGCTGACATAGCCGATGGTGGCGCGGCGGATGTTGAGAACCTGCCGCGGCTCGGCGGTGGCAAGATCGACCACCGCGCCGCGATGGCGGATACCGATGCGGCCCGAGTCGCAGCGGTAATTGCCGAAGATCATCTTCAGAATCGACGATTTGCCGGCGCCTGACGGCCCCGACAGCACGACGCACTCGCCGGGATTGACCTGGAAGGTCACGCCGCTGACGACCGGCAATTCGATGCCGCCCTGCAGGTGCATCGTAAAGGTCTTCTTGGCGTCGGCGATGTCGATCATGGCGGTCATCGGAAAACTCATCCTTGGAAGGCTTATGGCGGCAAAATCGAGGAGACGAGGAGTTGCGTATAGGGCTCGCGGGGATCGTCGAGCACCTGGTCGGTCAGGCCGGTCTCGATGACGCGGCCGCCCTTCATCACCATCACCCGGTGCGACAACAGCCGCGCGACCGCGAGATCGTGGGTGACGATGATGACGGCAAGATGCAGCTCGGCAACGAGGCTGCGCACGAGGTCGAGCAAGCGCGCCTGCACGGAGACGTCGAGGCCGCCGGTCGGCTCGTCCATGAACACCAGCCGCGGCTCGGTGACGAGATTGCGCGCGATCTGGAGCCGCTGGCGCATGCCGCCGGAATAGGTGCGCGGCGCATCGTCGATGCGCGCTGTGTCGATCTCGACGCGGCCAAGCCAGTCGGATGCGGTCTCACGGATGCGACCATAGTGATTCCAGCCCACCGCCATCAGCCGCTCGCCGACATTGGCACCGGCCGAGACCGCCATGCGCAGGCCCTGCGCGGGATCCTGGTGCACAAAGCCCCAGTCGGTGCGGAACAGGAAGCGGCGCTCGGCTTCGCCCAGCGTGGTGAGATCACGGGTGATACCTTCACGCATGCGATACGAAACATGGCCGCCGCTCGGCGCGAGCTGGCCGGACAGCATTTGCAGCAGCGTCGATTTGCCCGAGCCGGATTCGCCGACGATGGCGAGCACCTCACCGGGGTAGAGCGAGAAGGAGACGTCGCGGCAGGCCGCGATACGACCGTAGGACTTGCTGAGAGCTTCGGCGACCAGCAGCGGCTGGTCATTCTCGAGCGCGGCTTGATCAGCCATTTGATTTCTCCTGCGCCTTCTCCTTGTACGGCGCGGCGCTCAGGCTGCCGTGATGGCCGGCGGCCTGACGGCCCTCGCAATAGTCGGTGTCCGAGCAGACGAACATACGGCCGCCCTTGTCGTCGGTGACGATCTCGTCGAGGTAGGAATTTTCCGCCGCGCACAGCGCGCAGGGCGCGTTGAAACGATATGGCTCGAACGGATGATCCTCGAAATCGAGCGACACCACCTGCGTGTAGGGTGGGATCGCATAGATGCGCTTCTCGCGGCCCGCGCCGAACAATTGCAGCGCCGGGCAATTGTCCATCTTGGGGTTGTCGAATTTCGGCGTCGGCGACGGGTCCATCACGTAGCGCGCATTGACCTTCACCGGATAGGCGTAGGCGGTGGCGATGTGGCCGAAGCGGGCGATGTCCTCGTAGAGCTTGACGTGCATCAGGCCGTATTCGGCCAGCGCATGCATGCGGCGCGTCTCGGTCTCGCGCGGCTCGAGGAAGCGCAGCGGCTCCGGGATCGGCACCTGATAGACCAGCACCTGATTCGCGTGCAGCGACGTCTCCGGAATGCGGTGACGGGTCTGGATCACGGTCGCCTCATCGGTCGCCGTCGTCGTGGCGACGCCGGCGGTCTTGGCGAAGAATTTTCGGATCGAGATCGCGTTGGTGGTGTCGTCCGACCCCTGGTCGATTACTTTCAGAACGTCGCTCGGGCCGAGGATCGCAGCCGTCACCTGCACGCCGCCGGTGCCCCAGCCATAGGGCATCGGCATTTCGCGGCTGGCGAACGGCACCTGATAGCCGGGGATCGCGATCGCTTTCAGGATCGCGCGGCGGATCATCCGCTTGGTCTGCTCGTCGAGATAGGCGAAATTGTAGGCGGGCGCGTTCATTCCGCGGCCTCCTTCATGGCGTCGGGCGCGCTGGCCTCGGCAAATTCCTTGCGCAACTTACGCAGGAGGCCGAGCTCGGACTGGAAGTCGACATAATGCGGCAGCTTCAGATGCTCAACGAAGCCGGTCGCCTGGACGTTGTCCGAATGCGACATCACGAATTCTTCATCTTGCGCCGGGGCAAGCGCCTCCTCGCCGAGTTCGCGGGCACGCAGCGCCCGGTCGACCAGCGCCATCGACATGGTCTTGCGCTCGCTCTGGCCGAAGGCGAGGCCATAGCCGCGGGTGAAGCACGGCGCTTCCGTCGCAGAACCCTTGAACTGGTTGACCATCTGGCACTCGGTGAGCTCGATCGCGCCGAGCGGCACGGCAAAGCCGACATCCTCGGCGAACAACTCGACCTCGACCTCGCCGAAGCGGATCTCGCCGACGAAGGGATGGTTGCGACCATAGCCGCGCTGGGTGGAATAGCCCATCGCGAGCAGAAATCCTTCGTCGCCGCGCGCGAGGTTTTGCAGGCGCAGATCGCGGTCCGCCGGGAAATTCAGCGGCTCGCGCGTGAGATCGCCGACGCTGGCGCCCTCCTCGGCCTGCGGAGAGGATTCGATCAGCCCGTCGCGGCCGAGAATATCGGTCACGCGCGGCGTCGGTGCCGTCGAGGCTTCAGCTGCCGCCGGCGCCTCCGGCACAAACCCTTCCGCGAGCGAGGGATCGAGCAGACGGTGCGTGTAGTCGAAGGTCGGCCCGAGGATCTGGCCGCCGGGAATGTCCTTGAAGGTCGCGGACACCCGCCGCTGCACTCGCATCGCGCCGGTCTCGACCGGCTCGCTGGCGCCGAAACGCGGCAAGGTGGCGCGGAAGGCGCGCACCAGGAAGATCGCCTCGATGAGATCGCCGCGCGCCTGCTTGATCGCGAGCGCCGCGAGTTCGCGATCATAGAGCGAGCCTTCGCTCATGACGCGATCGACGGCCAGCCCAAGCTGCTCCGAGATCTGGTCGAGGGAGATTTCCGCAACGCTCTGGTCGCCGCGCCGCGCATGGGCGAGCAGGCGATGGGCGTTCTCGATGGCGCGTTCGCCGCCTTTGACTGCGACATACATGCTTCAGCTTCCTTTGCTCACGACGCGCGTGGTGCGGGGGATCGCGACCACGGCGTCATCCGCGACCAGCACGACGTCGATGCCGCGCGGAAACAGCGCCTCGTTCATGCCCAGCCGCTCGAACAGGTCGAACGGCTTGATCGACGCCTGGAGCGTCGCAACGCCGTCGATGCCGGGGCCGCGCAGCTCGAAGCTTCGTCCAGCATCAAGGCTCTCGACCTGGATGATCACCGTGGTCGAACGATCCGGATATTCGCTGGTGCCGAGCGCGAAGCATTCGAGCGCCGGCAGCAAGGCGCCCTCGCTGACCAGCGCGAATGCCGCGATCGAGGAATCCTGCACCACGGGTGCACCGGTGTGGAATTTCAGCCACTTCGTGACGTCGGAACTTTCCGACATCCGCGCATCGAGCCAGAGCGGCGTGTCGTGGTCGAACAGCGTCAGCGCAATCGCGGCAGTGCCGCGCATCATCGTGGCAGGCGCGCCCGCCATCGGCACGATGCGCTGGACCGAGCCCGGCCGCGCCATCGCGTCCATGACCGAACGAAAGGTCGATTGCGCCGACAACACCTTGTCGACGAAACCGGGCGGCAATTCCGCAATCGTGGTCATGGCCTCACCCCTCACCGCGCACCATGGTGTAGAAATCAACCTTCGTCGCGGCGGTCTCCGCCGCTGTCCGGTTCCGGCGCAGCATAAGCTGCTCACGCAACGGCGCGATAACATCCCGCTCCACCGGTCCGCCAAAATCCCGCGACTGCACCAGTGCATCGCACAGTGCGATCAACCGCGCCTTCTCGCCATCGCGCCCGAGCGTGTAGCCGAAGCCGACCTCCCCGCTCGCAAGCCGCACCGCGGCGCGCGACACCGTGGCTTCGCCGAGATTGAACGGCGCGCCGTCGCCGCCGACCCGCCCGCGCAGCATGACGAGGCCGTTTTCCGGCACGCGCAGATCCTGATGGGCCGGAAGCGCGAAGTTGCGGAGGCGAGCGGCGATCTCGCCCGCCTCCGCATGCGCCAGCACGGCCATGGCGGCCTGGCGCTGGGCTTGCTGATTGTCTTGCTGGGTCACCAAATCCACCGAGCTCTCTTACGAAAACTTGCCGAAGCCAAGTTGTCTATGATAGTAGACAACTTCATACGGAAGCGCCATGACTGTTTCGTGACAAAGGTGTGATTTCCGGAGTAGGTTGCCGGCGACATGAGCATGCAGGACACCGCCTCTTCGGGCGTCGCGCTGTGGCGCCTCGTTGCCGACGGCATCGAGCGGGGCATTGCCGACGGCCGCTTTGCGGCCGGCGACAAATTGCCGGGCGAGATGGAGATCGCCGAAACCTACCGGGTGAACCGCCACACCGTGCGGCGCGCGCTGGCCGCGCTCGCCGAACGCGGCATCGTGCGCGCCGAGCGCGGCAGCGGAACCTATGTCGAGGCGCAGAAGCTCGCCTATCCCCTGCGCTCGCGCACGCGCTTCTCCGAGATCGTCGGCGCCGACGGCCGTGAGCCGCATGGCCGCTTGATCGAAGCATCGGAAGACGTCGCAACGCGTGAGCTGGCGAAGGAGCTGGGGTTGAAGACCGGCGCGCCGCTGGTGCGGATCGAGGCCATCCGCCTTGCCGACCGCACGCCGATCTGCGTCTCCACCACGTGGTTGTCAGCCGAGCTGTTTCCGGGCGCGGGCGAGGTGTTCGCCGCCACACGCTCGATGACGAAACTGCTCGAGCATTACGGCGTTCGCGACTACCGTCGCGGTGCCACCCGGATCACCGCCGGCATTGTCGACGCCACCGACGCCGCGCGGCTCGATCTGCCGCTGGGACGGCCGATCCTGGTGGTGGACGCCACCGACCACGATCTCGTCGGCAAGCCGCTGGTGACGAAGCATTCGCGCTTTGCGGCGGAGCGGGTGGAGTTTCTGGTGGAGCCGTAGAGGACGAATCCTCGCTCCGCGAATCCGGACTCGTAGGGTGGGCAAAGGCGCACTTCGCGCCGTGCCCACGATCTCTCTCGATCGTTAAAGGTGGTGGGCACGCTGCGCTTTGCCCACCCTACGGCACCTTTGATCAGGCGACAGCACGCCTGCCAATAATGGCAAACCGCAGCTTGCTGGAAACGAAATCGATCGCAGCGACCGCGACCAGGATCATCAAGATCAGGAACGACACCCTCTGCCATTCCAGCACGCGAATCTGCTCGGCGAGCTGGAGGCCGATGCCGCCGGCACCGACGATGCCGATGATGGTGGCCGAACGGGTGTTGGATTCGATGAAGTAGAGCACCTGGCCGGCAATCACGGGCAGGACCTGCGGCAGCAGGCCGAAGCGAATCTCGTGCAGCGGGCTGCCGCCGGAGGCGCGGATGCCCTCGACCTGCTTCTGGTCGGCGCCTTCGATCGCTTCGGAGAACAGTTTTCCGAAGGCGCCGAAGTCCGACACGGCGATGGCGAGCACGCCGGCGAACGGGCCGAGGCCGACTACGTTGATCCACACCAGCGCCCAGATCAGCGTGTCGACGCCGCGGATCGAATCCAGGAAGCGCCTGATGGGAAAGCGCAGGATCTGCGAAGGTATGACGTTGCGCGCGGCGAGCAGGCTGACCGGAAGCGCGAAGACAGCGGCGAGCGTCGTGCCCAGCAACGCGATCGAGAGTGTCTCGCCCAATGCCTTCAGATAGACCGGCAGCGACGAGCCCGGATCCGGCGGAATCATCATCAGGCTGATCCAGCCGAGCTGGCTCAGCCCTGCGAAGAAGCGCGACGGCGAGAAATCGAGATCGACGAGGCCGTAGACCAGGATCGCGAGCGCCGCGACGATCGTCGCCGGCATGGCGAGCCGCGCCGAAGCCGGCCGGTCGAACATTTCGGGGTAGCGCGCGCGGATCTGCGCGGTGTCGACCTCCTGCGGCCTCGTCACGTCCGCGCCTCCCTGCCGAACAGGCGGCCGCGCAGCCAGCCGGTGCCGATGTCGATGATGAAGACGGTGATGATGATGGTGAGCAGGATCGCGCTGACATCCGAATAATAGAACTTGCGGATCGCGACGACGAGCTCCTGGCCGATGCCGCCGGCGCCGACGAAACCCATGACAGAGGCTTCGCGGACGTTGATCTCGAAGCGCAACAGCGCGTAGCTGGCATAGCCCGCCGTCACCTGCGGCACGATGGCAAAGCGCATGCAGGCGAGCCAGCTCGCGCCGGTCGAGCGGATGCCTTCGACCGGCTTCATGTCGGCGTTCTCGACGATCTCCGAGAACAGCTTTCCGAGCGCACCGGTGGAGTGGATCGCGATCGCGAGCACGCCGGCCATCGGACCGAGACCGAAGGCGATCACGAAGATCAGCGCGAAGACGATGCCGGGGACGGTGCGCGCGAACTCGAGCAGGCGGCGCACCACGAAACGCAGCCAGGGTGCCGGCGAGGTGTTTTCAGCCGCGAAGAAATTCAGGCAAAATGCGAGGGTCGCGCCGATCAGCGTGCCGACATAGGAGATCAGCAGCGTCTCACCCAGCATCTTCAGCCATTTGCGCCAGCCCCACAGCCATTCGCCGACATCGGTCCAGACCCGCTGGCCGTTGTCGAGCGTGAGGATGCGGTCGAAATAGCTGACGAAGTTGCCGAAATAGGTGAACAGCGTGCGCAGATTCACTTCGGCGCCGACCGCGGCGAGAAGCAGCGCGGCGGCGAACACCGCGGCTCCGAGCAGGAGACGGAGCCGCCTGCGCGCGACCGCCCGGCCATAGGCGGCGTTCAGCGCAGCCAGTTGCTGCTCGGGCAGGATCGAAACCGCGAGGGTCATGGGATCAGGGAAAGTGGCCGATCAGAAGAGAAAGAGCCGGGTCCATCGACCCGGCTCCAGTGACGTCGCCCTGAGATCAGGACGCCTTCTTCTTACGCAGTGCATCGACGAACTTGATCAGCTCGATCGTGCCATCCCAATCCTTGGTGGTGGCGGGATGAAAACCCTTCTTCTGGCCGTCCTGGAGGCGGTCGAAGGCCGCCTTGTCCTTGGCCGGCGCGTCGAAGAACGCCTTGGCGATGGCGGCCTTGGCCTCTTCCGGCAGGTCGGCATTGTAGGCATAGGGGCCGTTGATGATCGGCGCCGACTTGTGGATGATGCGGAAATCGTCCTTCTTCATCGGCGAGCCGTCGGCGTTCTTCAGCATGCCCTTGGTCAGCATCTGCGCCAGCGTCGAATCGTCGTCGCTGGTCCACTGATTGGCGGCGACGTCGACCGTGCCCTGCGCCAGCGCCAGGATCGCGTTCTCGTGGCTGCCGGTGAAGACGACCTTGCTGAAATAGGTGTCGGCGTCCGCGATGCCCATCTTGTCGAGCTCGAAGCGCGGCACGTTGTTGCCGGAGGTCGAGTTCGGGTCGACCAGGCCGAGGTTCTTGCCCTTGAGCTGATCGACGCTCTTGTAGGGGCTGTTCGCCTTGACGAAGAACACCGAGTAATAGCCGGTCGAGCCGTCCGCGTTGATGTCGTTGGCGAAGGCATCGGTCTTGACACCGGTCAGACGGGCGCGGGCGAACGACGCCGAGCCGTAGCTGGCGATATGGATGTTGCCGGCGCGCTGGCCCTCGATGACCGCCGCATAGTCGTTGGCGATGCGCAGCGTGACCTTCACGCCCAGTTCCTTGGACAGATAACTCATGAACGGCGCCCAGCGCTCGGTGACGCCCGAAGCGTTTTCCGCCGGAATGACCGCGAAGGTCAGCTCGGGATATTTGGCTTTCCAGTCCTCAGCGGAGGCCGACGTCGTGAACGCGAGCGCGGCCGCGCCGGCGAGAATTAATCTGCGAGTGATCATGATAGCCTCTTCATCGGTTGATGTCGGTTGACGCAAAACTGGCAACTAAACAGGTGGCGCGGCTCAAGCCGCCGCGGCGGTTCCGAGCTCCGGAACGCCCGCCGGCGCCGGCGCAGGCGTTCCACCCATGATTTCGGCGGCTTCGAGATCGTAGAGCTCGCGCGCGACGTGATCGGTCAACTCGGCCGGCGCGCCGTCGAACACCACACGCCCCTGCGCCATGCCGATCAGGCGGTCGCAATAGCTGCGCGCCAGATCCAGCGAATGCAGGTTGCAGAGCACGGTGATGCCGAAATGCTTGTTGATGCGCAGCAGCGCATCCATGACGATCTTGGTATTGCGGGGATCGAGCGAGGCGATCGGCTCGTCGGCAAGGATGATGTCGGGCTGCTGCACCAGCGCGCGGGCGATCGCGACGCGCTGCTGCTGGCCGCCGGACAATTGGTCGGCGCGCTGGGCCGCGAGCGCGGCGATGTCGAACTGTTCGAGCGCCGACATCGCCAGCGCCTTGTCCTGCTCGGGCCAGCTCTGCGTCAGCGAGCGCCAGGCCGGCATCGTCGCAAGGCGCCCCATCAGCACGTTGGTGAGAACATCGAGCCGGCCGACCAGGTTGAATTGCTGGAAGATCATGGCCGAGCGCGCGCGCCACTGCCGCAGCTCCTTGCCGCGCAACGCGGTGACGTCGAGGCCGTCGAACAGGATGCGGCCCTGTGTCGGCGTCGCGAGCCGATTGATCATGCGCAGCATGGTCGACTTGCCGGCGCCGGAGCGCCCGATCACACCGACGAAGCCGCCGGGGGAAACTTGAAACGAAGCGTCGTCCACCGCGGCTTTTGCGCCAAAGCGGCACGTCAGACCTTCAACCACCAGCATGCAGGGCTCCAGAGTAGCTGGGACCCACGGCTAGCGCCGACGCTTGACACTTGTGTGACATGCGCGCTGCGGTGCGGCGATCCTACACACCTCATCCCCTGTCATCGCACCGTCATGACACTGTCATCAGCCGGCTCGAAGAGGAGCCGTTCTCGAATGACGGATGTAACATGGCCGGCAAAACGCTTTCGGTTCAACCGACCATTGACCCCTCGGCCAAGCTGCATGAGACCAGGCTCGGCCCCTATACCGAGGTCGGCGCGCGCACGATCCTGAACGAAGTCACGATGGGCGACTACTCCTACGTCGTGAACGATGCGCAGATCACCTACACCACCATCGGAAAATTCTGCTCGATCGCGGCGATGACGCGGATCAATCCCGGCAATCACCCGATGCAGCGCGCGACGCAGGCGCATTTCACCTACCGCTCCAGCGCCTACTTCGAAGGCGAGAGCGACGACACGGAATTCTTCGACTGGCGGCGCCAGCATCACGTCCATATCGGCCATGACGTCTGGGTCGGCCATGGCGCGATCGTGCTGCCGGGCCGCAACATCGGCACCGGCGCGGTGATCGCCGCCGGCGCCATCGTCACCAGGGACGTGCCGGCTTACACCATCGTCGCCGGCAATCCGGCGCGGATCGTGCGGCGGCGGTTCTCGGAAGAGGTCGCCGGACGGCTGGCGCGGCTCGCCTGGTGGGACTGGGATCACGACAAATTGCGTGAAGCCCTGCCCGATTTCCGCAAGCTCGGGATTGAAGATTTCCTCGCGGCATATGAAGCACGGACAATCTCCCCTCGCAGCAGCAAACGAAGCGCGGTCGCGTGACAGACATTTTTCTTGAAGGCGGCCGGGTCCTGATCGGCTCGGAGCTCGCCGAAACCTCACTGACCGTATCAGGAGCGGACATCGCGCAGATCGATGGATCGCGCGGCCGGACGCGGCTGGCGATCGATGCGCGCAACCTTCTGGTGCTATCAGGCATCGTCGATCTGCACGGCGATGCTTTCGAGCGGCAGATGATGCCGCGCGCCGGCGTCGACTTCCCGATCGACGTCGCGCTCGCCGACAGCGACCGCCAGGCGATCAGCAACGGCATCACCACCGTGTTTCATGCGACCACCTGCTCGTGGGAGCCGGGCCTGCGCAGCGCCGACAATGCGCGCGGGCTGATGGAGGCGATCGAGCGGCAGCGTCCGCAATTCGCCGCCGACACCCGCTTCCATCTGCGGCACGAGACCTACAATCTCGATGCCGAGGCAGAAATCAGCCAGTGGCTCGGCGAGGGCCGCGTCGACCTGTTCGCCTTCAACGACCACATGGACGGCACCGTCGGCGACATGGCCAAGCCGCGCAAGCGCAACCGCATGGTGGAACGCACCGGCCTCTCGAGCGAGGATTTTGACCGGCTGGTCGAACGTGTGCTTTCACGCGCCTCCGAGGTGCCCGGTTCCATTTCCCGGCTGGCGGCTGCGGCTCGCGCGGCAGAGGTGCGGATGCTCTCGCATGACGATGCGACGCCTGCGATGCGCCAGGAATTTCGCGCGCTTGGCGCCATGATCGCGGAGTTTCCGGTCAACGAGGAGACGGCGCGGGCAGCGGCAGGCCACGGCGACGCCATCGTCTACGGCGCACCCAACGTGGTGCGCGGCGGCAGCCACACCGGCTGGACCAGGGCATCCGACATGATCGCCAAGGGACTCTGCTCGGTGCTGGCGTCGGACTATTACTATCCCGCGCAGCTGCTCGCCGCGTTCCGCCTCGTCGCCGACGGCGTGCTGCCGCTGGCGAAGGCCTGGGATCTGGTGTCCGCCGGACCTGCACGCGCGACCGGCCTTGCCGATCGCGGCCTTCTCGCGGAAGGACATCGGGCCGACATTCTGCTGGTCGACGACACCGTGCCGTTGCGGCCGCGGCTCATCGCGGTGATCGCGGGCGGAAAGCTCGTGCATCTCACCGATGCCACGCGGCTGCTCGCTGCGGCGGCGACGCCGCGCGAGGCTGTCGTTGCGGCATAAATTGGTTATGCTGACGCGATGACAGATTTTCCCCGCTACGCGATCTACTTTGCCGCAGGCAGCAACAGCCCCCTCTCCCGCTTCGGCGCCGAGTTGCTGGGCTATGATGCCTATACCGGCGATGAAATGCCGTTTCCTGCCGATGCCTTGCGTGTCGCGCCGGCCTGGCGCGACGTCACGGCCGATCCCCGCAAATATGGTTTTCACGGCACGCTGAAGGCACCGATGGCGCTGACGTCCGGGAAAACCGAGGCGGAGCTTATGACGGCCTGCGCAGCCTTCGCCGGCAAGGCCCGGGCGATCCCGGCGATCCGGCCCGTCGTCGATGCCATCAGCGGCTTCATCGCTGTCATTCCGGCGGAACCGGTCGACGCGCTTCAACAGCTTGCCGCCGATTGCGTCCGCGACTTTGATCCGTTCCGCCCGGCCCTGACGGCGGAAGACCGAGCGCGGCGCAGGCCGGAGAAGCTGAGCGAGCGGCAGCGCGATTATCTCGACCGCTGGGGCTATCCTTACGTCATGGAGGAATTCCGCTTCCACATGACGCTGACGGGGCGGCTGGATGCGGAACGGCGCGAGCCGATTCTGGAGATGCTGCGGAAGCGGTTTGCCGGGCTCGGTCTTGATACGCTTGCGATGGACCGGATCGCGCTGTTCAGGCAGGACGATGCGAGTGCGCGCTTTCGCATCGTCGGCGAATGGATGCTGGCGCGGTAGCGCCGTATTCAGCTTTCGTAGGGCGGGCGAAGGCGCAAGGCGCCGTGCCCACTACTTTTCCCGATGGCAAACAGGCGGTGGGCACGCTTCGCTTTATCCACCCTACGGCTGTGGAGTGTGTGACTCTACTTCCCCCACCGCAGTGCCAGCGTGTCGCGCTCCTTGGCCAGCTCCAGCAATCCCGCCCGCGTCGCCGGATGCAGCGGCTGAAGCGGATGGCGCACGGCGTCCGACTTGATCACGCCGCCGGCCTGCATCATGACCTTGCAGGCGACCAGCCCACATTGACGGTTCTCGTAATTGATCAGCGGCAGCCAGCGCTCATAGGCGGCTTTTGCCTTCTCGCGATCGCCGGCGAAATAGGGATCGACGATCTGGCGGATGCCGTCGGGATAGCCGCCGCCGGTCATGGCGCCGGTGGCGCCGGCGTCGAGATCGGCGAGCAGCGTGATCGCCTCCTCGCCGTCCCACGGCCCCTCGATGTCCTTGCCACCAGCCTCGATCAGGCTGCGGAGCTTCGACGCAGCGCCAGGCACCTCGATCTTGAAATAGCGGATGTTGGCGAATTCGCGCGACAGCCGCGCGAGCAGTTCGACCGACAATGGCGTACCCGCCACCGGCGCATCCTGGATCATGATGGGGATGCTGATTGCACCGGAGAGCACCTTGAAGAACTCGACGATGCCCTTCTCCGGTACGCGAAACGTCGCGCCGTGATAGGGCGGCATCACCATCACCATCGCGGCACCAAGCGCTTCGGCCTGCTTGCTGCGCGCCGCGCACACGGCCGAGCTGAAATGCGTGGTGGTGACGATCACGGGAACCCGGCCCGCAACATGCTCCAGCACCGCATGCATGACGGTTTCACGTTCGGCATCGGTGAGCACGAACTGCTCGGAGAAGTTTGCGAGGATGCAGAGGCCGTGCGAGCCCGCATCAATCATGAAATCGATGCAGCGGCGCTGGCCATCCAGATCAAGCTCGCCGCGTTCGTCGAAGATGGTGGGAGCGACCGGGAACACACCGCGATAAGGGCGCTGGGCCTTGTGGTGGGGCGTAACCGGCATCGAACTCTCCATCCCTGAACGTGTCTTACGTCTGTGGCGCCTCGCGCAACGTCACAGATGTACCCGCCGCGCGAACCGGCGGCAATGCCATTCGCGCGGGCGCCGGGATGTCAGGAATGATCGACGCTAGGCGGTCTTCACCGCGCCGAGGAATCCCTCGACCGCAGTGCGGAGACGATCGGCATCGGCCGACATCTTCTTGACGGATTCCGTCAGCACGGTGCCGGCGTTACCGGTCTCCTGGTTGAGCTTGGCGACGCTGCCGATGGTATCGGTGACCTCGCGGGTGCCCTGGGCGGCCTGCTGGAAGTTGCGCGAGATCTCGGTGGTCGCCGCGCGCTGTTG
>NZ_AKIY01000010.1 GCF_000282615.1 Bradyrhizobium sp. YR681
GGTTTTGGCAGGCGACCGCCGCCGCAAATCCAGATGCCGTTCGCGAATGAGGACATGTCGCGCTATGACGCGCCGCGCCAGCGCGCCGCCTATGGCGGCGGCACGGCCTATTGCGTGCGTGGCTGCGATGGCCGCTACTTCCCGGCGCAGGGAAGTGACGCCGAAAGCAAGGCACAATCCTGCAAGAGCTTCTGCCCGACGTCGGAGACCTCGCTGGTCTATGGCAGCAATATCGACGACGCCACGACGGAGAGCGGTAAATCTTACGCCGACCTGCCGAACGCGTTCCGCTACCGCAAGGAGATTGTTTCGGGCTGCAGCTGCAACGGCAAGGATCCGGTCGGCCTGTCCCAGATCAAGGCCGAGGCCGATCCCACCTTGCGCAGAGGCGATATCGTCGCCGGTGCCGACGGCCTCGTCGTCGCCAGCCGCAACGCCAATGACCGCCGCGGCGTCGCGATGAACTTCTCCCCGCTGCCGGATTCGGTGCGCGCGAGGTTCCGCCAGGTGCCAGTGGTGGCGAAGGAGTAGGGGCGGGGCCCTTCTGACACCGCCCCGCCTTCGCGGGACGACGCCGAGGGTATCGTGGCGGTGTGCCCTATGCCGCGCGGATCTTGCCCAGGAAATCGCTGACCTGCTGGCCGAGCTGGCGGCTCTGCGTCTCCAGCGTTTCCGAGGCCTGCTTGACGTTCTCGGCGGCACCGGCGGCGGTATCGGCGTCGGCCTTCACGCCGGTGATGTTGTCCGAGACGTTCTTGGTGCCCAGCGCCGCATATTGCGTGCTGCGGGTGATTTCCTGCGTCGCCGCGCCTTGCTCCTGCACGGCAGCCGCGATGGCGGTGGCGACCTCATTGACCTCGCCGATGATGCCGCCGATGGCCTGGATCGCGTTGATGGCGTCGCCTGCGACTTTCTGGATGTCGGCGATCTGGCCGGAGATTTCTTCGGTTGCCTTCGCGGTCTGGCTGGCCAGCGACTTCACCTCCGAGGCGACCACCGCAAAGCCGCGCCCGGCCTCGCCGGCGCGCGCGGCCTCGATCGTGGCGTTGAGCGCCAGCAGGTTGGTCTGTGCCGCGATGGTGTTGATCAGGCCGACCACCTCGCCGATACGGCCTGCGGATTGCGCCAGCCCCTGCACGGTGCCGTCGGTCTCGCGGGCCTGGTTGACGGCGCGGCTGGCGATGCCGGCGGCGTGGGCCGCCTGCTGGCTGATGTCGTTGATCGAGGCCGAGAGCTCCTCGGCGGCCGCCGCGACGCTGTCGACGCTGGTGGAGGCCTCGTTCGAGGCCTTGCCGGCGATCTCGACGCGCTCATTGGTCTGGCGCGACACCGCGGAAAGGTCGCCCGAGGTCTTGCGCATCTCGCCAGACGCCTCGCTCAACTCGCCCAGCGACTTGCGGACTACGCCCTCGAACTCGCCGACATAGGTCTCCATCGCGCGCTGGCGCGCGGCGGCGCCGGCGTTGCGCTCGCGCTCCTGCTCCTCGATCTTGAGCTTGTCGATCGCCTGCTGCTTGAACGTCTCCAGCGCTCCGGCCAGTGAGCCGATCTCGTCGTGACGGTCGAGATAGCCGTTGTTGACGCCGAGATCGCCGCCGGCGACCTTGAGCATGGCGTCGCGGATCCGGTGCAGCGGCGTGATCACGCGGCGGCTGACCGCCATCATCGCGGCGCCGGTCAGGACGATGGCGGTGATGAGCAGCGCCATCTGGAAGATGAGCGATTGTACCGCGGCCGCGCGCTGCGCAGCGGAGTGATCCTTGGCCGCCTGCAGGGCGGCGTCGGCGAGCTTCACCGCGGTCATCATCCGCGGCACCGAATAGGGGCTCCACTGGTTGGCGGTCATCGACGGCTTCTCGCCCTTCGCGACCGTCGCGATGATACCGTCGCGCGTGGCGGCGTATTGCGGGTCGAAATAGACCGATTTGGTTTCCGTCATGGCCGCGGTAAGCGCCGGCGGCAACTGCATGCCCGATGCGGCAAGCTCGATCGCAGTCCAGGCAGCCTCCGTGCCGCCGATATATTTCGTGTAGGCAAGCTGCACGTCCGGAGCGATCTTGCCGCTGTTGAGCGTGTTGCCGACGATCTGCGAGGATTCACCCGCGGTGTTGCGGAGCAGCCAGGCCATCTGCTTGATGGTCAGGAGCTGGTCGATCGTCGCGCTCTGATGGTTGACGCTCGCGGCGAGAGCGCCGGAGAGCCTGTCGAGCAACGCCATCAGCGTGTCCTCGGTCGCGACATACTCCTTGGCGAGGCCTGCGCGGCGCTCGGCCCTGGGCTTGACGACCTCGGTCCAGAACTCAGCCTGCAATGCGAGCAATGTCTTGTTCAGCGCGCCAAGGTCGGCCAGCAGCGTGTCGCGCTGAGCGAAATCGGTGGTGGGCAGGAGCTCGAGCGTGCGGGCGAGGGCGGGCATCAGGGCGTCGCGGACCTCGCGAATGTACTTCTCGATGTCCTTGTCCATGGCGACGTCGGAGGTGAGCTGGCGGTTGCTGGTCGATCGGTCGGCCCGGATGTTGGCCATCCCTTTGAACACTTCGGCCGAGGCCGCCGAGACCGCGACGATCCGGTTGGCCTCCTGAAGCCGGGTCCAGGAGCTCCATGCGCTGAATGAGAATCCGATGACGACGACAAGCGCGGTGGACAGGATCACCGCTTTCAGCAGCGCAGATACGGTCAAACGATTCAGCATCGGACACCCCGGTACGCATTTTCGAAGTTCGTTGCCCCGAAACGGCAGCCCCCTACGAACTTCGAAAACCAAAGGGATGCACGCAATGCGCGCTTGCCCGCGGCAGGCGCCGTCGCATTTGGCCCGAAAAGAGTAAAAACTTAGGCAGTGGCCCTGCCGTATAACTACGGGCCGTTAAGGATGGGCGGCAGCGCGGGCGGCTAACGGCATTTGAGGCGTGCCGCGCCTCCAATGTCGTCCTGGCGAAAGCCAGGATGACGTTGGTGGACCCAGATGGGACGCAGCCTTACGCCGCGCGGATCTTGCCGAGGAAACCGGTGACGTCCTCGCCGAGCTGGCGGCTCTGGCTCTCCAGGATCTCGGAGGCGTGCTTCACATTGTCCGCGGCCGCAGCGGCGGCATCCGCATCCGCTTTCACGCCGGTGATGTTGTCCGAGACGTTCTTGGTGCCCTGCGCCGCGAATTGCGTGCTGCGGGTGATCTCCTGGGTCGCCGCGCCCTGCTCCTGCACGGCGGCGGCGATCGCGGTCGCGACCTCGTTCACCTCGCCGATGATGCCGCCGATGGTCTGGATCGCGTTGATGGCGTCGGTTGCGACCCTCTGAATGTCGGCGATCTGGCCGGAGATTTCCTCGGTGGCCTTTGCGGTCTGGCTTGCCAGCGATTTCACCTCGGAGGCGACCACCGCAAAACCACGCCCGGCTTCGCCGGCACGCGCAGCTTCGATGGTGGCGTTGAGCGCGAGCAGATTGGTCTGCGCCGCGATGGTATTGATCAATCCGACGACCTCGCCGATGCGCCCCGCGGACTGTGCCAGTCCCTGCACGGTGCCGTCGGTCTCGCGGGCCTGGTTGACGGCGCGGCTGGCGATGCCCGCGGCATGGGCGGCCTGCTGGCTGATGTCGTTGATCGAGGCCGAGAGTTCCTCCGCGGCGGCGGCCACGCTGTCGACGCTCATGGAGGCGTCATTGGAGGCCTTGCCCGCAACCTGCACGCGGTCGTTGGTCTGGCGCGACACGGCGGACAGATCGCCCGAGGTCTTGCGCATCTCGCCGGAGGCCTCGGTCAATTCCCCGAGCGTCTTGCGCACCGCGCCTTCGAACTCGCCGACATAGGTCTCGATGGCGCGCTGGCGCGCGGAGGCGCCGACATTGCGATCGCGCTCCTGCTCCTCGATCTTGAGCTTGTCGATGGCCTGCTGCTTGAAGGTTTCCAGCGCGCCGGCAAGCGCGCCGATCTCGTCCTTGCGGTCGAGATAGCCGCTGTCGACGGCAAGGTCGCCGCCGGCGACCTTCAGCATGGCGTCACGGATGGTGTTGAGCGGGTGGATGACGCGGCGGCTGACCAGCATGATCGCACCGACCGCAAGACCGATGGCGAGCGCCAGCAGTGCGAGCTGCACGATGAGTGCGCGCTGAGCCGAGCTGCGCTGGTCCAGCGTATGGCTCCTGGCGGCGTCGAGGGCGGTCTCGGCGACGGCAACCGCGCTGGACAGGCGGCCCACCGTGACCGGCGTCCATTGATTGGCGGTCATCTCGGCCTTTTCGCCGCTGGCGAGCGCATTCACCAGGCGATCGCGGAGCGCCAGATATTGCGGGTCGAAATAGGCGCTCTTGACCGCGCTCATGGCCGACGACAGCGCCGGCGGCAACTGCATTCCGGAGGTCGACAGTTCCAGTGCCTTCCACATCGCGGCCGTTCCGCCGACGAATTGGGTGTAGTTGAGCCGGATCTCCGGCGTGATACGGCCGGCATTGAGCCCGGTCGAAATGATCAGCGACGCCTCGCCTCCGGTGTTGCGCAGCAGCCAAGCGTTCTGCTTGATGGCCAGGAGCTGGTCGATCACCGCGTCCTGGTGGTTGACGGTCGCGGCCAGGACGTTCGAGAGCTTGTCGAGCGTGTCGAGCAGGCCCTGCGTCGTCTCCATGTATTCCTTCGGCAGGCCGGCGCGGCGCTGGTCCTTCGGTTTGGCGACGTCCTCCCAGAACTGCTTCTGCTGCTCGCTTGCCGATTTGAAAAGGCGTGCGAGCTCCGGCACGAGCGTGCCGGACTGCGCAAATTCCATAGTCGGCAGCAGCTCCAGCGCATGCGCCATGGCGGGCATCTCGGCGTCACGGATCGCGCGCAGATATTTCTCGATCTCGGCGTCCATCGGCTCGGTCGAGTTCAGAAGCCGGTTGGTGGTCGAGCGGTCGGTGCGCAGATTGTGCATCGCCTTGAACAGGTCGGCGGAAGCGTCCGCGATCTGCGAGATGCGGTTGGCGGTCTTGAGGCGATCCCAGGACTCGTAGGCGGTGAGCGAGAGTGCGATCACCACGCAGATCGACGTGATCGCAATCACCGCTTTGAGCAGCGCAGACACGGTCAGACGATTGAGCATCGGAAGTCCCCCCAAATTCCCATTTCAAAGTTTGTGAAGGCGCCCGGCAACATCGACAAACGGAGGCGCGGCAGATCAGCAATCGCATGCCGTTTTCGGCTCGCGGCCCAAACGGTTTCCGCATCTGAAAGGAAAAGGGTAAAGTTTTAGGCAGGGACCCGACCGGTAGAAATACGCATTTACCAGAAGTTGTAATGGGTTGCTGGAATGGAACCGGCGCGAGAGACGTGCGTTAGGACACCGTTAGCAATTTGCCTGAAGGGGGTTGTGCAATGCTGGTCGGCGTCCTCGTCACCTTTCTCGTCGTCATTCTCGTACTCTATCTCATCAACATGCTTCCGATGGACGGCCGCGCAAAGCAGATCGCGCGCGTCGTCGTCATCATCATCGGCATCGTGTCGCTGCTGAAATATCTGGCGGTGTTTTAGCGAGATGCCGTAGCCCGGATGGAGCGCAGCGTCATCCGGGGATTGTCCGAAGCCGCGCCGGTACCGGATTGCACTTCGCTCCATCCGGGCTAGTGAAAGCAAAAAAGCCCCGGCGTGCGCCGGGGCTTTTGGTGTTCGAACAACCGGCTAGCCGGCCGCCTTCGCTTCGCGGCGGCGCGCGGTAAGGATGTACTCAGTGTAGCCGTTCGGCTGCTCGCGGCCCTTGAAGATGAGGTCGCAGGCGGCCTTGAAGGCGACGCCGTCGAAGGCGGGCGCCATCGGCTTGTAGATGGCATCGCCAGCGTTCTGCTTGTCGACCACGACGGCCATGCGCTTGAGCGATTCCATCACCTGCGCTTCGGTGATGACGCCCTGGTGCAGCCAGTTGGCGAGATGCTGGCTGGAGATGCGCAAGGTGGCGCGGTCTTCCATCAGGCCGACATCGTGGATGTCGGGCACCTTGGAGCAGCCGACGCCCTGGTCGATCCAGCGCACGACGTAACCGAGAATGCCCTGGCAGTTGTTGTCGATCTCCTGCTTGACGTCGTCAGGGGCCCAGTTCGACTTCGACACCGGAATGGTGAGGATGTCTTCGAGCTTTGCGCGCGGACCGCCCTTGGTCAGCTCCTGCTGGCGCGCGGTCACGTTGACCTGGTGATAGTGCAGCGCGTGCAGCGTCGCTGCGGTCGGCGAGGGCACCCAGGCGGTGGTGGCACCGGCCTGCGGATGGGCGAGCTTCTGCGTCAGCATGTCCGCCATCTTGTCGGGCGCGGCCCACATGCCCTTGCCGATCTGGGCATGGCCGGGAAGACCGTCGATCAGGCCCATGTCGACGTTCCAGTCCTCATAGGCCTTGATCCAGGCCTGCGCCTTCATCTCGTTCTTGCGGATCATCGGACCCGCTTCCATCGAGGTGTGGATCTCGTCGCCGGTGCGGTCGAGGAAGCCGGTGTTGATGAACATGATGCGCTTGGAGGCGCGCTGGATGCAGGCCTTGAGGTTGACGGTGGTGCGCCGCTCCTCGTCCATGATGCCGACCTTGAGCGTGTTTTCGGGCAGGCCCAGCATCTTCTCGACGCGGTCGAAGATCTCGCAGGTGAACGACACCTCGTCGGGGCCGTGCATCTTCGGCTTGACGATATAGGCAGATCCCGTGCGGCTGTTCCTGGTCTTGGAATTGCCTTTCAGGTCATGAATGGCAAGAAGCCCGGAGACGGCGGCATCGAGCAGACCTTCGGGGACTTCCTCGCCGGCCTCGTCCAGCACCGCGTCGGTGAACATGTGGTGGCCGCAATTGCGCATCAGCAGCAGGCTGCGGCCGTGCAGCTTGATCTCACCCTTGCCGTCCGGCGTCTTGTAGCTGCGGTCGGCGTTGAGCGAACGGGTCAGCGTCTTGCCGCCCTTTTCGAAATCGGCCGACAGCGTGCCGTTCATCAGGCCGAGCGTGTTGCGATAGACCAGCACCTTGTCCTCGGCATCGACCGCGGCGACCGAGTCCTCCATATCGAGAATGGTGGAGACGGCGGCCTCCATGACCATGTCGGCCACCCCGGCCGGATCGTCCTTGCCGATCGCGCTGCCGCGATCGATCGTCACCTCGACATGCAGGCCGTTGTTGGCGAGCAGCACGGCGCTCGGTGCGGCCGCATCGCCCTGGAAGCCGGCGAACTGCGCGGCGTTCTTCAGCGCGGTGGCGTTGCCGCTCTTCAGCTTCACCGCGAGCTGGCCCGCGACCACGCTATAGGCGGTGACGTCGGTGTGGCTGCCGGTCGCGAGCGGCACGGCGGCATCAAGGAAGGCCTTGGCCTTGGCGATCACCTTGTCGCCCCGCGCCTTGTTGTAACCCTTGCCGCCCTCGGACGGGTCGTGCGGGATCGCATCGGTGCCGTAGAAGGCATCATAGAGCGAGCCCCAGCGCGCGTTCGCCGCGTTCAGCGCGTAGCGCGCATTGGTGAGGGGCACGACCAGCTGCGGGCCGCAGATCTTGCCGATCTCCTCATCCACATTGGCGGTCTCGACCTTCTGCGTCGCCGGCTCCGGGACGAGATAGCCGATCTCCTTCAGGAAGGCGGTATAGGCATTGAGGTCGAACGCCTTGCCCTTGCTGGCGCGGTGCCAGTCGTCGATCTTGGCCTGAAGCGTGTCGCGCACCGCCAGCAGCGCCCGGTTCTTCGGCCCCAACTCCTTGATGATGCCTGCAACTCCGGCCCAGAACGCGTCCGGCGCGATCCCCGTTTTCGGGGCCGCTTCCTTGGCGATGAAATCGAACAGGACGGGGGCGATCTTCAATCCGTGGGCGTCGACGCGTTTCATGATGGTCTTTCTTGTTGGAAATGGCTGTTTTTGGCTGCTTTTGACCCGACAGCAGCAAAATGCGCTCCAAGGGAGCAGCTTTCGGGGCCTTATTAGCCCCAAAATCGGGGCGGTGAGAAGGCCCCCGGCGTCTGTCAAAATGTCAAGGAAGGTCGGGGTAGCCGGCGAGGGAGGCACCTAGGCGTCAAATGCCAAAGCAATGGGCGCGATCTCTCCCCGGCGTCGTCCCGGCGAAGGCCGGGACCCATAACCACAGGGAGAAATTTGGCGAAGATCAGTAGCCCGGGATTCGCACCTCATCCCCACCGACAGATCACGCGGTGGGTCCCGGGCTTCGCCGGGACGACTCCGATGATGTGGCGCGATAAGGCGCCTCAAATATTCGCGGCGAGGTCCACGACTTCATCGAACAGCACGCCTGATGTCTTCAGCATCTGCTCGATCTCGTCAGCCGCCTCGGCAACCGTTCGCGTCGACGTGTCGATCACGAGCTCGGCGGCCTGCGGTGCCTCATAGTCGTTGCCGATGCCGGTGAAGGAGGCCAGCGCGCCGGCGCGGGCCTTCTTGTAGTGGCCCTTGGGATCGCGCTCCTCGCAGACGCCGGCGGGCGTTGCGACATGGATCTCGCGGAACGCAGTGTCGGCGATGCGGCGCGCGGTGGCGCGGTCCTCGCGGGCGGGCGAGACCGCAGCGACGATCGCGATATGGCCGTTGCGGGCCAGATGCGTTGCGACCTCGGCGAGGCGGCGGATGTTCTCGCTGCGGTCGGCGGCTGAGAAGCCGAGATCGCTGTTGAGGCCTGCACGCAACGTGTCGCCGTCGAGCAGGATCGGCGAGCCGCCGTTGGTGAACAGCCGTCGCTCCAGCGCTTTTGCAAGAGTCGACTTGCCGGAGGCCGGCAGGCCGGTGAGCCAGACCACCGCGCCGTTGTGGCGGTAACGCGCGGAGCGCTCGTCGAGGCGCAAGGCCGATTCCACCGGAACGATGTCGACGGGCACGGCGCGCTGGCCGGCATCGACCGACAGCACCAGGCCGCCGCCGGCGATCCGCCCGGAGACCTCGATCACCAGGCGCCCGGTGCGCGGATTCTCGGTATAGGGATCGGTGGCAATCGGATTCGACAGGGAGATGTCGATCTCGCCGACATGGTTGCGGCCGATCGCCTTGTTCTCGGTGCTGGAGAGCTCGCCGGGATCGACGGCCTTCTCGATGGCGACGACGGTGGCGCGGCTTTCCTTCGGTCCGCAGCGCACCAGCAGCTGGTCGCCCTTGGCGAGCGGCTTGTCGTGCAGCCAGAAAATCCGCGCGCGCAGCCGGCGCGTTTCGCGCGGGGCGGCGCTCGCATGCGCGATGATGTCGCCGCGCTCGATGAACAATTCGCGGTCGAGCGTGATGCCGACCGAGCGGCCCGCGCCCTGCCGGCCCGCGACCGGCGTCACCGGCCAGCTCTCGACCGTCTTGATCTTCGCAATCTTGCCGGCCGGCATGATCACGATCTCGTCGCCGGCGATCAGGCTGCCGGATTCGATCCGGCCCGCCACGATGCGGCGGGG
>NZ_AKIY01000011.1 GCF_000282615.1 Bradyrhizobium sp. YR681
GGCTTCCGCCGCAGCCAGTCGATCGCCTACCGCCCGGCCTGCGACCAGTGCCGTGCGTGTGTCTCGGTCCGCGTCGTCGCCAACGAGTTCCGCGCCTCCCGCAACTTCCGCAAGGTCATCGCGCGCAACGCCGACATCATCGGCGAGCAGCGCAGCGCAGTACCGACCTCCGAGCAATATTCGGTGTTCCGCGCCTATCTCGACGCCCGCCACCGCCACGGCGGCATGGCCGACATGACCGTGCTCGACTACGCCATGATGGTCGAGGACAGCCACGTCGAGACCCGCATCATCGAGTACCGCAAGCGCGGCCCCGACAGCGGCATCACCGGCCGCGGCGAGGAGCTGATCGCGGTCGCGCTCACCGACGTGCTCAGCGACGGCCTGTCGATGGTCTATTCCTTCTTCGAGCCGAGCCAGGTCAGCCGCTCGATGGGCACCTTCATGATCCTCGACCACATCGCGCGGGCGCGACGTCAAGGCCTGCCTTACGTCTATCTCGGCTACTGGATCGAGGGCTCCAAGAAGATGGACTACAAGGCCCGCTTCCTGCCGCAGCAGCGCCTCGCGCCGTCAGGCTGGCTGCGCATCGACGCGCAGGGCGATGCTGCGTCCGAGCCGCAGGATTGAGGGACGGTGGGTCGACGTCGCGTTGCGAGCGCGGGCCTGCGGTTGCCGTCTCCAAGGTCCGTCCTGTTCGCATTGTCGTTGATTGTCCCGTCGAACGCCCATGCCTGTGACGCCGGCCGCAAAGAATATTTTGGCCGCTGCGTCGCGGTGACGCCTCCCGCCCCGAAGCTTCGAACGTTCCTCAAGGACTACGGCCAGCCAATCAGCAAGATCGGCGAGGTCTCCAATCTCTTCGCACCAGACGTTCCCTTGTTCGACAAGCCCGAGCCTGGCCGCAAGATCATTCACACCTGGCGGCACCCGAACATCGACATCGAATCCGAAGCCCGGATCGACGACGTTCTTCCCGATTTCTATGTCGTGACGGTGAGCCTGTACGAAGGCCCGACATCGTGCGGGATCGAGGAGTTCAAGCAGAAGGGACCGAACACGACGTTGCGGGGCTACGTGCCAAAACACAGCCCGCAAGGATTGCCGTCGCTCTGGAGGTTCAAGCACATGAGCGGGCTGTGCTAGCGGCCACGGAAGACCCTATGGGCAAACGCTCGGCGCAGACCCCGCGGGGTTGCCGATATCGGCCTTGACATCCTGCGCGCTAGATATACATATTTTCTTGTGTATATCCAATGGAGTTAGCATGCAAGTCGCCAAATGGGGAAATAGCCTTGCAGTCCGCCTTCCCGCCGCGGTCGTCGAGGCACTTCAGCTGAAGGAAGGCGATGAGATCGAAATTCACGTTGCTGGAGAGCGGGAGTTCGGTGTGGCACGCAAGCCGGACCGTGCAGAGCTGCTAAAGCGTCTTCGTTCCCTTCGGGGTAGCCTTCCTGCCGACTTCAAGTTCGACAGAGAGGAAGCGAATGCCCGCTAGCTTCTTCGACACCAACGTCCTCGTCTATCTCGTGTCAGGCGATGCGACGAAAGCTGATCGCGCCGAGCAAGCTCTTTCGCGCGGGGGCGTGGTCAGCGTGCAGGTGCTCAACGAACTTGCCAACGTAGCCCGCCGGAAAACGCAATTGTCGTGGCGGGAGACACACACTTTCCTGGACTCGTTACGCGGGCTGCTCACGATTCATCCCGTCACGTTGGATATCCATGATACCGGCCTGAGCCTCGCCGAACGTTATGGAATGGCGACCTACGACGCGATGATCGCAGCCTCGGCGCTTCACGCGGGATGCCAGACATTGCTGTCCGAAGACTTCCAACATGGGATGGTATTGAAGGAAGGCCTTCGCATCACCAATCCCTTTGTGTGACATCACCGCAGGGCCGGCCGGTCGCCTGGGCCCTCACCCGAACAGCGTATCCGCCAGCAGCTTCAGGTTCAGAACCACGATCACGCCCGCGACGATCCATGCGATCGCGGCAACGTATGGCGGAATCGCGAACTTGCCCATCTTGCGCCGGTCCGAGACGAAGCGGACCAGCGGGATCACCGCGAAGGGCAGTTGCATCGACAGCACGACCTGGCTGAACACCAGCAAATCGGCAGTGCCGCGCTCGCCATAGATCGCGGTGACGACGATCACCGGAATGATGGCGATGCCGCGCGTCAGCAGGCGGCGCGCCCAGCTCGGCAGCCGCAGGTCGAGAAAGCCCTCCATCACGATCTGGCCGGCGAGCGTCGCCGTCACCGTCGAGTTCAGGCCGGAGGCGAGCAGCGCCACCGCGAACAGCGTTGAGGCGATGCCGAGGCCGAGCAAGGGCGAGAGCAGCTCGAAAGCCTGGCCGATCTCGGCGACATCGGAATGGCCGCTCTTGTGGAAGGTCGCGGCCGCCACCACCAGGATCGCGGCGTTGATGAACAGCGCCAGCATCAGGGCGATGGTCGAGTCCGTCGTCGCCCATTTGATCGCCTCGCGACGGCCGGTATCGTTGCGCTCATAGGCACGCGTCTGCACGATCGAGGAGTGCAGGTAGAGATTATGCGGCATCACGGTCGCCCCGATGATGCCGATCGCGATGTAGAGCATTTCCGGATTGGTGAAGATCTCGGTCTTCGGCACAAATCCGCTCAGCATCTCGGCAACCGGCGGCGCTGCCGCGGCAAGCTGGACCGTGAAACAGATCGCGATCACGACGAGCAGCGCGATGACGAAGGCTTCGAGGAAGCGGAAGCCGCGATTCATCAGGATGAGCAGCAAAAAGGCATCGAGCGCGGCGATCAGCGCGCCGCCGATCAGGGGAATGCCGAACAGCAGTTTCAGCGCGATCGCGGTGCCGATCACCTCGGCGAGATCACAGGCGATGATCGCCGCCTCGCAGGCGAGCCAGAGCATGAAGTTCACGGCCGGCGAATAGGTCGCCCGGCAGGCCTGCGCGAGGTCACGGTCGGTGACGATGCCGAGCCGCGCTGCCAGCGACTGCAGCAGGATCGCCATCAGATTCGAGAGCAGGATGACCGAGAGCAGCGTGTAGCCGAACTTCGAGCCACCGGCGAGGTCGGTCGCCCAATTGCCGGGGTCCATGTAGCCGACCGAGACCAGATAGCCCGGACCGACAAAGGCCAGCAGCCGCCGCCACCACACCCCCGCGATGGGGAGGGCGACCGTGGCATTCACCTCGGCGAGACTTTTGGTGGTTGGCGCGTCACTGCGCCAGCCGGCGGCGTCGGTAGTGAGATCGGGCGATCGAGCATCCATGAGGTCAGAATACCGAAGTCGGAGCTTATTGCAACTCATTTGCAACTGCATCTAGCCGCATCGGTTCCGGCACGGCCCCGCTTTTGCCCGCCCTGTCGGGAAGCGGGTGGGTTCGGCCCTCCCCGGAGGCGGATACTGGTGCAAGTCCGACTTTGCAGGAAATGAGCCATGTCAGCGCCGCACCGCCTCCCCGACACCTTCAGCCGCCTCGCCTGGTCCAACCTCGCCGCGCAATCGGCCGAGCAGATCGCACTGGCTGCCGCCCCCATCGTCGCGGTGCTGACGCTCGGCGTCGCCGAGGGCCAGACCGGCGCGTTGCAGACCGCGCTCACCCTGCCCTTCGTCCTCTTTGCCATTCCAGCCGGCCTGCTCGCCGACCGCATCTCCCGCCGCTCGCTGATGGCGGGCGCCGAGGCGCTGCGAACTGTGGCGCTCGGGACCATCGTGCTCCTGCTCGCGCTCGGCGCGCTCAACCTGCCGCTCCTGGCGCTGCTCGGCTTCGCCGCGGTGTGCGGCACCGTCGTCTACAGCGTGGCCGCGCCGGCGCTGGTGCCCTCGCTGGTGAGCGCCGAGCTCCTGCCGGCGGCGAACGCGCGGATCGAGCTTGCACGCACCATCGCCTTTGCGAGCGGGCCTGCGCTCGGCGGCGCGCTAGTGGGATGGTGGGGTGCGAGCCCGGCCTTCGGCTTTGCCGCGGCGCTCTCGGCCATCGCCGTGGTGCTGCTCTCCGGCATCTACGAGCCCGCGCGTGCGCCCTCACCACGCCGCCATCCATTCCAGGACATCCGCGAGGGCGCGGCCTTCGTCTTTCACCATCCGCTGCTGCGGCCGGTGTTCATCACCCAGTTCATCTTCAACACCGGCTGGTTCCTCCAGATCGCGGTGTTCGTGCCCTATGCCGTGCGCCATCTCGGCCTGACAGCCGCCGGCGTCGGGACCGTACTGACGATGTACGGCGTCGGCATGGTGATCGGCGCGCTGTTCGCCACGCGCGTGATGAAGCGGATCGCGTTCGGCACCGTGGTCGGCCTCGGCCCGGTCACCGGCTTCGTCGCCTCGCTGGTCATGGCGCTGACGGTACTGGTGCCCTCGTCCTGGCTTGCGGCCCTGAGCTTCTTCCTGCTCGGCGTCGGCCCGATCCTGTGGGTGATCTCGACCACGACATTGCGCCAGTCGGTGACGCCGCCGCGCCTGCTCGGGCGCGTCTTCGCCATCAACATCATGAGCTATGGCGCCCGCCCGCTCGGCTCGGCACTGGGTGCGATCGTCGGCGGATTTTACAGCGCTGAAGCGTGCCTCTATCTCGCCGCCGCGGTGTTCGGCGCGCAGGCGCTGGTGATCCTGCTGTCCCCGGCCGCAGCACTCGACCGGCAGCCGGACATGGTGGGCGATGAGGTGGCGGTGCGGTGCTAACCACAGCGTCATTGCGGGGAGCTCTTGCGACGAAGCAATCCAGACTGCCTCAACGGAAAGACGCTGGATTGCTTCGCTGCGCTCGCAATGACGGAGTATGTTGAGATAGCCGGGCTAATTCGCCAGGTACCGCTCGTAGCTCCCCGTCACCGGCTCGCTCGCGTCGACATCGGGATCGAGCGTGTAGAGGTCCTGCGCGTGGCCGATACCGCGCAGCGCGTAGCGGCCGGTGGAGACGAGGTAGCGGCGGCCGGCGGCATCGAGGCCCTTGTAGAACTCGGACGAGGCCAGCAGCTCGCGGTCAACCGAGCGGCTCATCGAAGCGATGCGGCTGACCTCGTTCACGGTCGGGCCCACCACCGTGAAGTCGAGCCGGTCCTCGCTGCCGATATTGCCGTAGAAGACCTCGCCGACATGCAGGCCGATATAGGCCGACGTGGTGGGACGGCCGTCGGCCGCCCGCCGCGCGTTCAGCGCTGCGACGTTCTGGCGGAACAGATGCTCGGCACGGAGCGCCGCTCGCCGCGCATGCGCCATGTCCTCGCCGATGAACATCGCCAGCACGCCGTCGCCGATCAGCTTCAGCACGTCGCCGCCGGCATCGTGGATCGCGTCGATCACCGCCTGGGCGTAATCGTTGAGGAAGGGGATGATCTCGTCGGGTCCGATGCTCTCGCTGATCCCGGTCGAGCCGCGCAAATCCGAGTACCAGAGCACGGCCTTGATGCGCTCGGTGACGCCGCGCGAGATGCGCCCGCCCAGCACCTGCTCGGAGGCGCCTCGGCCGAGATAGACCCGGCCCAGCGTGCGCGCGATGTCGACCTGCTGCGCCGACTTGATCGCAAGCCCCAGCACCGGCACGAGATCGCGTAGCGCCACGAGCTCCGGCTCGGAAAAGCCGCTGTCGCGGCGCGTGGTCCAGCAGGAGTACAGGCAATCCATCAGGCCGAGCGCGCCGTTCTCGCCGAAGCGATGCACGAAGGCGAGATAGTGCTTGTGGCCCTTTTCGGCGAGCTCGCCGAGCTGCGAAAAATCCATCGACGGCGCATCCGCAAGATCGATCACCATCTCGTCGTGGCCGTGCTCGAGCATGTGGAAGAACACGGAGCGACGCCAGCTTTGGGCCGCGTCGCCCTCGGCGGTCGAGCCGTATTCGAACGCATCGCTCTCGTTGCTCGCCCGGTCGCTCCAGCGGAAGCCGCGGCCTTCATAGATCGGGTGCAGCGTGTCGATGACGACCAGCCCGCGCGAGAGTTCCAACCCCTCGGCGCGGCAGCGCTCGCAGAAGCCGCGGAGCAGTTCGTTTTCGGGCAGGCCCGTGAGCCCCTGGCCGGTCAGCCAGTTCATCAGCGCGAGGCGCGAGGTCAATTGCATGCGTGCCATTATGGCGTGCATTCGTGACCAGCGAAAGGCCGCGCGGAGCGCTGCGTAACCAAGGCTCCCGTCCGCAGCAGGTCGAATATGCCGCAGGCGCTGTTGACGCACGCGCGCCGCACGCTGCAAATGGAACCGATGACACCGCCGACCGGAAATCCTGCACGATGAGCCAGCGCCAGCTTCCGATCATCCTGGCGCTCGGCACCACGCAGACGCTGGCCTGGGCGTCCAGCTACTATCTGCCGGCGCTGCTTGCCGATCCCATGGCGCACGACCTCGGCATTTCCTCCAACTGGATCTTTGGCGCGTTCTCGGCCTCGCTGGTGATCTCGGCGATGCTCGGCCCGCGGATTGGACGGCAGATCGATCTGGTCGGCGGACGTCAGGTGCTGTCGGCCTCCAACCTGATCATGGCCGCCGGCCTCGTGCTGCTCGGCCTCTCGCAGTCGGCGGTGGTGATGGCGATCGCCTGGCTCGTGCTCGGCATCGGCATGGCGATGGGGCTCTACGACGCCGCCTTTGCCGCGCTTGGCCGCATCTACGGCACCGAGGCACGCAGGCCCATCACCGGCATCACGCTGATGGCGGGCTTTGCCTCCACCGTCGGCTGGCCGCTCACCGCCTGGGGCCTCGCCCATATCGGCTGGCGGGAGACCTGCTTTGCCTGGGCCGCCGCCAACATCCTGATCGGCCTGCCGCTCAACGTCTTCATGCTGCCGGCGATCAAGGGCGCCAGGCAGGCAGCGGCCACGGCCGAGAAGCCACAGCTGCCGCTCGACCGCACCATGATCCTGCTCGCCTTCATCTTCGCAGCGGTGTGGACCGTCACCGGTGCCATGGCGGTCCATTTCCCCCGCATCCTCGAGACGATGGGCGCGACGCATGTCGAGGCGATTGCGGCCGGTGCGCTGATCGGCCCGGCACAGGTGGCCGCGCGCATTCTCGAAGCCGGCTTTCTGAGCCGCTTCCATCCGCTGTGGTCGACGCGGCTTGCCTGCATCACCCACCCCGTCGGCGCCGCCGTCGTCGCCATCTTCGGCGCTCCCGCCGCGAGCGCATTTGCGCTGCTCTATGGCTCGGGCAACGGCATCCTGACCATCGCGCGGGGCACGCTGCCATTGTCGATCTTCGGCCCGAAGGATTTCGGCTATCGCCTCGGCATCATCGGGGCGCCGGCACGGATGGCGCAGGCCGTCGCGCCGCTGGCCTTCGGCCTGCTCATCGACGTGATGGGCGCCAAGGTGCTGATCGTCTCCTCGGCGCTCAGCCTGTCGGCGCTGGCCGCGCTGTTTCTGATCCGCCCAGGCCAGCGGCCGGATTGACCACACTACGGCTTTCGCGCACAAGCAGGCCATGACCAACGACAACAGCCCGCCCCGCACCTTCAAAGGACTCCTGCGCTGGGCGACCACGCCGCCGCAGGCCTGGGGCGTCTATCTCCTGGCCATCATCCTGGTCTGGCTGCTGTCGTTCTATGCCGGCACGCTGAAGCCGAAGAAGACGCCGGAGGCGAGCCCGCCTGCGGCCACCGCGCCGAAGAGCTAGGCGGCCCTGACGTCCTCGACGAAGCTGCCCACCTCGCTCGTCAACTGCTCGGCCTGTCGCGACAGACCGTCGGCGGCGCTCAGCACCTCGCTCGCCGCGACGCCCGTTTCCGTCGCCGCCTTGCTCACGCCGCTGATGTTCGCCGTCACGTCCTTCACCGATTGCGACGTCTGTTGAACGTTGCGGGCGATTTCCGCCGTTGCCACGCCCTGCGCCTGGACGGCGGTCGCGATCACGTTCGAGATCGAGCTGACCTCTTCGATGGTACCGCTGATGCCGCGGATCGCGTCGACGGCCTCCTTGGTGGCGGTCTGAATTTGCGCAATCTGGGCGCCGATCTCCGCCGTTGCCGAGGCCGTCTGGGTCGCCAGCATCTTCACCTCGGAGGCGACCACGGCAAAGCCTCTCCCGGCATCGCCGGCCCGCGCCGCCTCGATCGTCGCGTTCAGGGCCAAGAGGTTGGTTTGGGCGGCGATGGCCTGGATCAGGGTGACAACCTCGCCGATCTTTTCGGCGCCTTCGGCCAGGGTCTGCACGATCTTGTCGGTCCGCTGCGCATCGGCCACCGCGCGTCCGGTGATGGTCGAGGATTGCGCGACCTGACGGCTGATCTCGCTGATCGACGCCGTCAGCTCCTCGGCGGCGGAAGCGACCGTGCTCGCGCCGACGCTGGCTTCCTCGGCCGCCGCGGCGACCGTCGTCGCCTGCCCCTTGGTCTGCGTCGCGGTCGAGGACATCGATCGCGCCGTGGTCTCGAGCTCGGTCGCCCCCGACGCCAGCAGCGCCACCATGGCCCCCGCCTTGGCCTCGAAATCGCTGACCAGGCCTTCGAGACGCGCCGTGCGCTTCTCCTTGACGATGCGCTCGGCGGCCTGTTCTCCAGCCAGTCGATTGGTGGTGGCCATGGCCTCCTTGAACACCTGCACCGCGAGGGCCATGCCGCCGATCTCGTCCTTGCGGGCGGCAAACGGCACCTCGGCTTCCTCGTTGCGGGCAAGCCGGGTCATCACCTCCGAGAGCTTCGATATCGGCGTGAGCAGATGACGCACCAGCAGCAAGGACGCAGCGGCCGACAATCCCAGAACGACCAGGATAGCCGCGGCGGCGAACAGGATGCCGCCCAGCCCGTCGGATTCGTCCCGCTCGGCCACAGCCTGCGCATCGCGCAAGGCGGCGTCGCGGATTCCCAGCAGCGAGGCGTTCGCGCCCGTGGCGGATTTGCGCCATTCGTCCACCGACACCGCATAGGGCGTGCCGTCGAATGCGGCCTTGGTCAGTCCGTCGCGCAGCGGCTTGTCCGAACCGAAATAGCGATCCCTGGCCGCACCGACGCTGCCCCGCGTGCTCTTCGGCGCGTGAGCATCGTCGCCGCGATCGAGGATTTCAGCCCAGAGCCGCGTCATCTGGCCGTTCGCAGCGCTGAGTTCGTCCCGCTCCGCCAATGTGGCCGGACGGCCCGCCGTCACGAGTCCCGAAATCAGCAGCGAGACCTGACCGGCGGTCTGCCGGATCACCCAGCCCTTCTGCGCAACGTCGAGCAAATTTCCCGCCGTGGTGCTCAGCCGCATCGTCGCCTTGATGCCGCTCTCCAGCAGTTCATTCAGGCTCGCCATGGCCTCGGCGTAGTCCCGCATCGCCTTGGCGGCGATGCCGGAAGGACGCTCGGCCAGCGGCTTCTGCCAGTGTGAGGCGGCCTCCTCGCGCGCGGCGGCAATCCTGGCCGCGGCCGCCTTGACCCGCTGCGTCAGGTCGGCATCGCCGCGGGCAAGCGTCTCCAGCTTGGCCAGGGCCTCGTCACTGGTCCGGCGATTATCCGCGAACTCCTTGAGCACCGCATCGTCCGCCGCGGATTTCCCGAGCAGCGCCCGATTGACCGGACCGCGCTCGATGGTCAGGCTGCCGACCGCATCGAAGCCGGCTGCCAGACGAGTCTCCAGGGCGTGCGCCGCGATGGCGTTCTGGTAGGCGCTCCAGCGCTCGCTCAGTTGAAGGCCTGACGTCAGAACCACGACGCCCGACATCAGTGCCGCAATCGCAATTCCCGACCGCTTGATCGACATGCCCCGCTCCTCATTCGTATTCCTGCCCGTGACGTGAGGCTGGCCCCCGCCAGTCCCCGCGCCCGCACGCGGTCTATTTCAGTTCGAACTCGACCAGTTCGACGGTCGACGTCCCCACGTTTCGCATCGTCCGCACCGGCCCCGTATTCTGCCAGGCGAAGTCGCCATACTTCAGGTTGAGCTTGTGGTCCGGCTTGCCCTCAATGCCCTCGACCAGCATGCCCCCCTGCACCACGATCCGCACGCCGGGCGCCGCCTGCTGCATCGCCGGCGCGGCCTCGCCCGGCTGCAGGATCAACCGCCAGGCCTGGACCCGGTGATTGTCCATCACCGGAGCGTAGGGTGCGGGGCGAGCAAGCGGCGTGAAGCGCCCCGGCTCCGAATCGAAGATCTCGAAACCCATGATCCGGAAGTCGCTGGAGCCGACATTGGCAACCTGATGCACCCCCGGCTTCTTCGTGTAGTTGGTGAACAGCACTTCGCCGACCTTGCGCGGCGTGATGGAGGGCTTGCCGCCAAGCGGCGTCCCCTCCGCATCCGAGACCGCCATGTACACCTGGGCAAAATCCCTTGTGTGGCTGTGATAGGCCGCGATCTGTCCGGGCGGGATCGTGACATTCATGAACTGAAGATATTCGTTCTTGAACGTCTGATCGTGAAAGCTCGCGAACTCGATCGGGACGATATCTGGATCGCCTGCGGCGCTCACGCGCTGCGGCAGCACAGTCGCTCCAAGCACCGCGCAACAACCGCACAAGAACTGACGCCGTCCGATCGAATTACGCATATGCTTGCCGCTCTGTTGAATTACGCACGTCAACATGCATATCGGCCGACTCTTTAAAGCCCGCTTAAATGAAGGCCTGATCGAACTTCAGAGAATGCATGGCCGTCTCTTCGAACGGCATGTCTGTTGAACTGATGATGAGCAAGATGCCGAAACGATGAGCAACGCAGTGACGAAGAATCGCTTCATCCTGCATCGAGCTGCACGACGTACTGCGGTTACGAGGCAGACTTTTTCGTAAAATTGCGACGACAGTTTTGTGGCCGCGACAATACGCGCAGCGGATCAATTCGTCCTTGCTTCGCTGGTCGCGATCCAAATTCCGGCGAACACGGCAACGAGCCCGATCAGGAGATTTGCCGTGATCGGCTCGCCGATCAGCAACGCCGCGAGAAGCGTCGCGGCAATCGGGTTGACCGTCATCGTGTTGGCAACCCGTGTCGGCGTCGCCCGCGCCAGCGCCATGACCCAGAGGATGAAGGCGAGCGCGCCGCCGCCGATGCCGAGATAGATGCCGGCGATCCACTGCGCGAAAGTGAAATGATCGAGCGCCGCAAAGCTGCCCTTCACCAGACCCGCCAGCACCAGCACGATGGCGCCCGCCCCCATGCCGACCGTGAGGAAACCGAGCGCGCTGGAGCGCTGCATCAGCGGGCGCGACAGCACGTTGTAGAATGCCATGCAGAACACGGCGCCGGTCATGATCAGCTCGCCGCGCCAGGCCCCGGGCGGGCTCTGCGCCAGGCCCGCGGCCAGCGCCGCCGCAACGCCGAGCATGGCGATGCCGACGCCAATGATCTTGCGCGCGGTCAGGCGCTCGACGCCTAGGATCGCGCCGACCACCATGGTGTGGAGCGGCAGCGTCGCCAGCGCGAGACTGGCGCGCGCGGCGGTCGTGTAGGACACCGCGATATTGTAGAGGATGAAGAACAGGCCGAAGAAGCAGATGCCGAGCAGCGCCATGGCCGGCCAGTCGGACCGAGGCGGAAAGCGCACGCGGAGCAGCAGCGCGCAAGGCAGCAGGCAGAGGAAACCGATCCCCCAGCGCAGGATCGCGAGCAGGATCGGATCGGCGCCACCGACGAGATAGCGGGTGATGGCCGCAGCGGTCCCGCCGAGGCTGCTCGAGACAAGCGCGATCGCAACCCCGAGCCACTCCCCCACGATCGTCTCCCGTTGCGGAGCCTTTGGGTGCGGCTAGCACATCCCTGCTGCCACCAGTGTGGCAACAGGGCGGCTTACAAAGAGCTAATCGTAAAACTCCGGCGCCATCTTCTGGCTGTCGCGCTGCGCCTTGTCGTGGTTGATCCAGAGCTGCGCCTTCTCCTTGTCGAGCGTCTCGGCGATCTTCTGCATCGAGGCTGCACTCAGCTCCTTGTTGGCGTTCATGCTGGGGACGCGGCGGTTGTCCCAATTATCCCTGAAGTGCACGGCATCGCCGGACAGCACGACCGCGCCGGTCTTCGGCAGCTTCACCAGCAGCGACTGGTGCCCCGGCGTATGGCCCGGCGTCGACAGGATGGTCACGCTGCCATCGCCGAACACGTCCTTGTCGCCCGCGAGCAGCTCCACCGGATGCGACGGCTTGAAGCGCGGCTCGTTGTTGGCGCCGGGCCAGTCATATTCGGCCTTCTGCACATAGAGTGTGGCTTGCGGGAACAGCTCGACATTGCCGGAATGATCAGGGTGGGTGTGAGACACCGCCATTGCCTTGATGTCGTCAGGCTTGACGCCGAGCTGCTCGAGCTGGCCCGCAAGCGTCTTCGGCCGTTTCCAGGTCACCGCCTTGGGATCGGCCGGCGCAAGACCGTTCGGCATGGCGGCGACGGCATCGGCGATGCCGGTGTCCCACAGGAACCAGCCCTTGGCGTGCTTGACGAGATAGCAGCTGTCGACGAAGTCCATCGTCTTGCCCTCGTTCAGGCCGGGCGTCCAGCGCGAGATGTCGCCGGCGGTCCCCTCGCCGCAATTGAGGACGTAGAGTTTTTCGACGCCGGACTGCGCGACAGCCACCTGGCTCGAGAGAGCGAGTGCAGCGATGGCGAGAGCAAACTTGATCCTGGGCAGCATCCTTGTCCCTCCTTGCAGCGTCTTGTGTGGGCCGCGACCGAGGATCAACCCCGGCCGCGCCGCGGAATTCCGTCTTTGCGGATCACATCAGTGCGGGCAGGTCTCGACCTCGACCGTGACATGGCTGAGGCGCTTCAGCCCGGCGAGCCGCTTCTTGTAAACGGCCGGCTGCTTCGGCGTGTCCGACACCACGGACAATAGCACCGCGCAATGGCCCGGTCCGACCTGCCAGAGATGCAGGTCGGTGACGCGGTCGTCACCGACCTCCATCCGCGCCCGGATCACCCGCTCAAGTTTCTCGTCGGCGCGCACATCGAGCAGCACGGCGCCCGAGGTCTTGATCAGGCCGAATGCCCAGCTCGCGATCACCGCGCTGCCGATCAGGCCGACGGCCGGATCGGCCCAGACCCAGCCCGAATACATCGCGACAACCAGCGCGCCGATCGCCAGCACCGAGGTCGCGGCATCTGCCATGACGTGGACATAGGCGGCGCGAAGATTGTTGTCGTGATGATGGTGGTGATGATCATGATCGTCGTGATCATGATGCGCGTGGCCATGATCGTGGCCGTGATGGTGATGATCATGGCTGTCGCGGAGCAGCCACGCGCTGGCGAGGTTGACGCACAGGCCGAGGGCTGCAACCGCAATGGCCTCGCCATAGACGATCGGCACCGGCGTGAACAGCCGCAGCGCGCTCTCGTAAGCGATCTCGACCGCGATCAATCCGAGGATGATCGCGCTGGAAAAGGCGGCGAGATCGCCGAACTTGCCGGTGCCGAAGGTGAAGTGTGAATTCCCCAGATGCCGGCGCGCGAAGCGGTAGGCGAAGGCCGCGATGCCGAGCGCCGCCGCATGCGTTCCCATGTGCCAGCCGTCGGCGAGCAGCGCCATCGAGCCGAACAGCGAGCCGGCGACGATCTCCCCGATCATCATCACCAGCGTCAGAACGACCACGAGCCATGTGCGCCGCGCGTTCTCGTCGTGCCTCTCGCCCAGGAAGGCGTGGTCATGGGTCCATTGTTCGATGGAATGGGAGTGCATCGGCTCAACTCTCCGGAAACCAGAATCCGCAAGGGCTCAATATAAGCCCCGGCAGCCTATCTTTCTAACGTCAAATGCCGCCAAAACCGGCGATTGACAGGACGCCGCGGTTTCGCTGTAATTGGCCCATGGGGATTTGAGCGATCTCCCCACGAGGCGACATGCCCAAGTATCGCGTCCCGTTTGTTTTCACGAGGGCGCATCATGTCTTCCTACACGACGATATCATCTGACAAATTGGCACGGCTGATCGGCACGGCGAACGCCCCTGCCCTGATCGACGTGCGCACGGACGAGGATTTTGCCGCCGACCGGCGGCTGATCCCCGGCTCCATCAAGCTCAGCCACGACAACGTGCCCGACTGGGGCAGCGCGTTCGCGGGCCGCACCGCCATCGTCTCCTGCCTGCGCGGCGCCAAGCTGGCACAGGGCACGGCCGCCTGGCTCAGGCAGCTAGGGGTCCAGGCCGAGACGCTGGAAGGCGGCTTCGAGGGCTGGAAGGACGCAAAGCTGCCGCTGCTCGACACGCGCAAGCTGCCGCCGCGCGATGCGAAGGGACGCACCGTGTGGGTGACGCGGGCGAGGCCCAAGGTCGACCGCATCGCCTGCCCCTGGCTGATCCGCCGCTTCGTCGACCCGGGCGCGGTGTTCCTGTTCGTGGCGCCGTCCGAAGTGGTCGCCGTCGGCGAACGCTTCAATGCGGCGCCCTTCGACATCGAGAACGTGTTCTGGAGCCACCGGGGCGAGCTCTGCACCTTCGACGTGATGATCGAGGAGTTTGGCATCGCCACGCCGCCGCTGCTCCGGCTCGCGACGCTGGTGCGCGGCGCCGACACGGGGCGGCCCGACCTCGCGCCGGAGGCGCCCGGCCTGCTCGCGGCGTCGCTCGGGCTGTCGCGGATGTATGACGACGACCTCGAACAGCTCGAAGCCGGCATGACGCTCTATGACGCCTTCTACCGCTGGTGCCGCGACGCCACGGCCGAGACCCACAACTGGCCGACCAACAAGGCGAAGGCGTAATGGATACCCGTAACGTTCAAGCAGAAGCTGATGCCGGTCACGGCATCAGCTTCAATGAAGCTTTCCGCGTCTGGCTGCGCGTCGCCTGCTTAAGCTTTGGCGGGCCCGCGGGCCAGATCGCGGTGATGCATCGCATCCTGGTCGAGGAGAAGAGGTGGATCTCCGAGGGCCGCTTCCTGCATGCGCTGAACTATTGCATGCTGTTGCCGGGACCGGAGGCGCAGCAGCTTGCGACCTATGTCGGCTGGCTGATGCACCGCACCGCCGGCGGGCTGATGGCGGGCGGGCTGTTCATCCTGCCAGGCATCATCGCCATCATGGGCCTCAGCTACGTCTACGCCGCCTTCGGCAATGTCAGCTTCGTCGAGGCGCTGTTCTTCGGGCTGAAGGCCGCCGTGCTCGCCATCGTGGTCGAGGCCGTGTTTCGGGTCGGCAAGCGCGCGCTGAAGAACCGCATCATGATTGCGCTCGCCGCGATCGCCTTCGTCGCGATCTTCTTCTTCGCGGTCCCCTTCCCGATCATCATCATCGCCGCCGGCATGATGGGCTATATCGGCGCGAGGCAAGGCCGCCCGGAATTTGCCCCGGCCGGTCACGGCCCGAGCGACAGCAGCGCCGCGATCGACAGCATGCTCGGCGACGCCGTGCCCGATCACGTCCGCCCCAACACGGCGCGCGCGATCCGCGTCGGCGCGCTGTGGCTGGCGCTCTGGCTCGCGCCCGTGATCGCGCTGCTCCTGGCGTTCGGCCAGGCCAACGTGTTCAGCCAGATCGCGCTGTTCTTCTCGAAGATGGCCCTGGTCACTTTCGGCGGCGCCTATGCGGTGCTGGCCTATGTCGCCCAGCAGGCGGTCGAGCATTATCACTGGCTGAAGCCGCACGAGATGCTCGACGGCCTCGGCATGGCCGAGACCACACCGGGCCCCTTGATCATGGTGCTCCAGTTCGTGGGCTTCATGGCGGCCTATCGCGATCCGGGCGGGCTATCGCCGATGCTGGCTGCAATATGGGGCGGCCTGCTCGCGACCTGGGTCACCTTCACGCCCTGCTTCCTCTGGATCTTCGTCGGTGCGCCCTACATCGAGCGCCTGCGCGGCAACACCGGCCTTGCCGGCGCGCTCAGCGCGATCACCGCCGCCGTCGTCGGCGTGATCCTCAACCTCTCGATCTGGTTCGCGCTGCACACGCTGTTCCGCGAGACCGCGCCGGTGCATGCGTTCCCGTTTGCGTTCGACAGGCCGGTGCTGACCAGCGTCGACATTCCCGCGCTGCTGCTGTCGGTCGCGGCGGCGATTGCGATCTTCCGGTTCAAGCTTGGGATGCTGACGGTGCTGGCGGGCAGCTGCGCGGCGGGCGTCGCGCTGCGGCTGGCGGGGGTAATCTAGAGCACTCAGCCTTGTAGGATGGGTTTCGCTGCGCTCTACCCATCCTACGGACTATCCACCCGAGACCCGCCTGGCGTCCCGTCGGGCAATACGCCCGCGCAAATTCTCCACCTCGCCTGTCAAGTCCCCGCGCCGAAAATATTCCACTTTACCGAAATTCGGATTTATCGCACATACGGAACACCCTGGCCCGAGACAAGGGGCGGATCGCGATCGTCACGAACCGCGGGCTGGGGTGCGATGGACGCGACGGCGTCGGGCGCGAATGGTCTTTGCAGGGCGGCTTCGGCTGTGAGCAATGGTCATCGCGCATACGACACGACGCTGACAGCATCTTCGCATGGCTTCGGGGGCGAGCACACGCCACCCTCCGGAGTCCCAGCGAAAATGTGCGCGGACGGAGAAGTCGTGTGGTCCTGACGCCCGGGGTCTGTGCGTCAAGCCTTGCGGTGATGTTGCGATCCAACCGGACACGCGCATCAGCTATCCGCTAGCGCGACGGGGGCAATAGTGCATCGCTCCCCGGGGAGAGCACGAAGGACACCGTTAAAACCATTCGCGCAGGGAGGCCGGGCGATCCGGCGAGACCTGTGGTCCACCCCGTGTGCATTTCTACAGCGCACGGACCTGCGGGTGCCAGCCGGCGCCCGGCCTTCCCTGCGCCCTTGTCTCCATGAGGGCGTGAAACGGAGAGAAAACTCGGGCACAACACGCCGCGAGAAGGCGATGGCGTGTCTGCTGTTTGAAAATGTGAACTGGAGAGCGATGGCCTCATCACTTGCTCCGTCATTGCGAGCGAAGCGAAGCAATCCAGACTGTCTCCGCGGAAAGGATTCTGGATTACTTCGCTTCGCTCGCAATGACGTGGAGGCAGCAAAAGCTACCGCATCATCATCCGCGCAATGGCCTCGCCGATCACCACCGTCGTGAAATGCGTGTTGGCCCGGCAATCCGACGGCATGATCGAGGCGTCGGCGACGCGCAGGCCGCTTATTCCCTTCACCGAACCATCGGGATTGACCACACCGTCAGCGTCATTGACACCGGTCATACGGCAGCTGCCGGCAGCGTGCTGGATATCGCCGGTCTCACGGCGAAGCAGCGCGTCGAGCTCGTGATCCGGCAGGCTTGCTGCCTGCGGCAGCGTCAGATCGGTATCGATCAGCCTGATCCAGTCGGCGATGCCTGATAGCGCCGGTTGCGACGTGATCACGGCCAGCCGCTTCACCGCGTCCATCATCCGGAGCATGTCACGAGGATCGGCCAGCATGTTCTCCTCGACAATCGGATCGATGGATGGATCGGTCGAGGCCAATTTGAGCGTCCCGCGCGAATAGGCGTTGAACAATCCGGCACCGATCGCTCCGGGCATTCCAATGCCGCGGTGATTGAATGCGATCAGGATCATGTCGCGCTTGCCGCCGTTGGCAAGGCCGGACGAGTACGTCACGCAGCAATTGGTGTGACGAGTATCCGGATCGGTCGGCCGCAGATTTTCGTGAAGCTGGATCGTGGCGCGAAACAGCGGATGGTCGAAGAAGTGCTTGCCGACCGGCAGGTCGCGTTCGACCGCGATCCCCATCGCCTTCAGCTCGTCGGCAGGTCCAATGCCAGAGCGCAGCAGGATCGCCGGACTGTGGATTGCGCCGGCACACAGCACGATCTGGCGTGCGCTGATCTCCTGGGTGCCCTGCCCCTCGAAATGGACGCGAAGGCCGGTCGCCCTTCCGTCGCTGATCAGCACGCGATCGACCAGCGCATGCCCACGGATTTCCAGATTGGCGCGGCCGCGCGCGGGCTCCAGATAACCCTCATTGGTGGTGATGCGGCGGCTGTCGCGGCTGTTGATGGGATAGCAGGCGACGCCCTCTCCGTCAGGGCCGTTGACGTCGGCGCACCAGGGATAGCCGCTCGCAAGCGCGGCGTCGCGCAAGCCGCGGTCGATCGGGCCCCATTTTTCCGGCGGCGCGCGATAGACCGGCAACGGTCCGCCGCGGCCATGGCCTGCGGCGTCGCCGAACTCGACATCGTCCTCGATCACCGAGAATAGCGGCATCACGTCTTTCGCCGACCAGCCGGTGCAGCCATTGGCGGCCCATTCGTCGAACGCATCGGCGACGCCGCGGATCGCGATCTGGCCGTTCATCATCGAGGAGCCACCGAGCCCCTTGCCGCGCCAGTAGAAGCGCGGCTCCTGCCCCGCCACCCGGCGCGTCAAGAGATCAGGCCACTGCCATTTCTCCTGGTACTCGCGCTTGTGGATGATCGGAATGGGGTTCGGCGTCCGCACCTCCCACGGCGCCTCGTCGGCGCGCCAGTCGAGACCTGCTTCTAGCAGCAGGACGCGCCGTGCCGGATCCTCGGAGAGCCGGGCCGCAACCGCGGCGCCGGCAGAGCCGCCGCCGACAACAATGACATCGTACATCGCGTTACTTCTCAACGTTCCAGAACACCGGGATGGCGGACGGTATCAGATTGCGAAGCGTCGCGCGATAAAGCGCCGGCTGGGCGAACTGGCCCCACGGGATCGCCGGCGCCTGGTCGTACATGACGGACTGGATCTCGCCGGCGATCTTCTTGCGATCCTCCTCGGCGGGCGCCTTGGCGAAGGCTTCCATCAGCGGCGTGATGCGCGCATCGCACTGCCATCCGGTGAAGTCGGCGCAGTTGAAGGCGACCATGACGTTGGTCAACGGTGAGCCGAGGTCAAAGCCGCCGGCGTGAACGCCATAGACGCTCCAGCCCTCCTTCTTGGCGCGGCGTGCCAGCACGCTCGCCCAGTCCATCACCTGGAGATCGACGTTGAAGCCGGCCTGCTTCAGCCGCTCGGCCAGCACCTGCGCCGAGACGCGCGGGGCCTCGAGATCGTTGGCCTCCATGACGACGACAGGCTCGCCAGCATATTTGGTCGCCTTCAGCGCGGCCTTCGCGGCCTCGATCGACGGCTTGGCGGCAGCGTCCGTGCCGGCCTTGCTTTCATAGGTGGTGCCGCAGGTGAAGTAAGTCGCGCAAGGTGTCGCGTATTTGGCATCGAGCCCGAGCGCATCCAGCACCTCGCGCTGGTCGACCAGCTTCCACAGCACGCGCCGGATCGCGGGATCGTCGAACGGCTTCGAAGCGGCATTGAGGCGATAGGCGCCCGCGAACATGTTGCCGCCGGTAAAGTTCACGAGCTTGACCTTTGCGTTCTTCTCCAACTGCGGCAGCAGATCGAACGGGGCGTATTGCATGAAGTCGATCTCGCCGGCTTGCAATGCGGAGGCCGCGGTCGAGCCGTCGGGGATGACCCTGATCTCGAGCGTATCGACGTTGACGCGCTTGCCGCCGGCGAGGAAGTCGGCGGGCTCGGAGCGCGGCACGTAGTCGGCGAATTTCTTCAGGATCATGCGATCGCCGGTGCGGTGATCGGCCTTGCTGTAGACGAACGGGCCCGAGCCAACGATCTCGGTGATGCGCTGGTCGCCGGGCGTCTTGGCAATGCGCTCGGGCATCATGAAGGCTACCGGGCTGACGGGATTGCCGAGCGCGTCGATGACGAGGCCCGACGGCTCCTTCAGCGTCAGCACGAACGTCTTGGCATCCGTCGGCTCGAGCGAGGCCGTGATCGCAAAAATGCGGCGGCCAAGCGCGCTGCGGGTGCCCCAGCGGCGCAGCGACGCGACGCAATCGGCCGCCGTGACCGGCTGGCCGTCATGCCACTTCAGGCCGTCGCGCAGCGTGAACGTATAGGTCAAGCCGTCGGCCGAGACCTTCCAGTCCTGCACCATCTGCGGCTTGATGTCGCCCTTGGAGTCTTTCGCAAACAGCGTGTCGAACACCATGTAGCCGAACGTGCGCGAAATATAGGCCGTCGAGAAATGCGGATCGAGCGTGACGATCTCCGCCTCGAGCACCGCGACAAGGTTGCCCGCCGCATGCGCCGGCGCCGCGACAATCGCGAGGGCGAACAATGCCGGAATGAATGACTTTGGTTTGAACATTGGGGCCTTTTGCTTCTTCTTGAGAGTTCATTTGCAGGCAAAGAAAAAGCAATGTTCGTGCCCGATCAACGCAGGCACTTATGCGCTCACGACTATCTGCCAAGCGTTTGCGCGGATGCGCACTTTGAGTTGGAGAGCGGCGCTGTCGCATCCCGTCATTGCGAGCGCAGCGAAGCAGAGTCTTTCCGCTGCGGCAGTATGGATTGCTTCGTTGCACTCGCAATGACGATGGAGAGACAGTGCTGTAGGGTGGGCAAAGGAGCGTAGCGACGTGCCCACCATTCCACGACGCCCGCGAAGTGGTGGGCACGCTTCGCTTTGCCCACCCTACGGGACCGTCGCTGCGGCCCGGCTCTGCGCAGCAACGCAAGAGCGTTGCAGCGCGTCCGGGACACGAGACCGCCCTACCCGATCACCTTGCCGAACTTGTTCGACTTCGGGAAACCCTTCGGCGGCAGGCGGCCGGCATCCGCGCGGGTGCCCTTCCACTCCGCAAGCTCCTTCATGGTCGCGGAGAATTCGCGGCCCGCGGAGTCCTTCCAGGTCAGGCCGGCCTTGGCCTCGAACACGGCGACGTCCGAAAGGCCGCCGTCCTTGTATTTCTGCAAGCGCACGCCGCGACCGCGGGCCATCTCCGGCACTTGATCCAGCGGGAAGACCAGCATCTTGCGGTTCTCGCCGATCACCGCGACGGTGTCGCCGATCACCTCGGTGACCGTGCGCGCCTCGTTCGGCATGTCGACGTTGAGGACCTGCTTGCCCTTCTTGGTGGTGCCGACGCAATCGTCCTCGTTGACGACAAAACCCTGGCCCTCGTGGCTCGCGACCAGGAATTTGCGTCCGCCCTTGTTGACGAACAGCGCAACGGGCGCGGCCTCCTGCTCGAGGTCGATGAACAGGCGGATCGGCTCGCCGTGACCGCGGCCGCCCGGGAGCTTGGCGACATCGAGCGAGTAGAATTTGCCGTTGGTGGCGAACAGCAGCAGCTTCGAGGTCGTCTCCGCGAAGAACGCAAAACCGAGCTTGTCGTCCTGCTTGAAGGCAAGGCCCGAGAGGTCCTCCACGTGCCCCTTCATGGTGCGGATCCAGCCCTTGTCGGAGACGACCACCGTCACCGGCTCGCGCTCCACCAGGGCTTCCTCCATCGCGGCGAGATCGTGCTCGGGCGCATCCGCAAAGGTGGTGCGGCGCTTGCCGAGCGGCGTCTTCGGTCCGAACATGTCGCGGACCTTGCCGACCTGCTCGCCGACCTTCTTCCACTGCTCGGCTTCGGAGGCGAGCACCGCGTTGATGCCCTTGAGCTCGGCGCGGAGGTTCTTGTCCTCGGTGCGGATCTCCATCTCTTCGAGCTTGCGCAAGCTGCGCAGCCGCATGTTGAGAATGGCTTCGGCCTGCACCTCGGTGAGCTTGAACGCCTTCATCAACGCGGGCTTCGGTTCATCCTCGGTGCGGATGATCCTGATGACCTCGTCGATGTTCAAATAGGCGATCAGGAAGCCGCCTAGGACCTCCAACCGGTGCTCGATCTGGGCCTTGCGGTAGTTGCTGCGGCGGATCAGGACGTCGCGCAGATGGTCCAGCCATTCGCGCAAGCACTCCGCGAGCCCCACCACCTTGGGGATGCGGCCCTTGATCAGCACGTTGAGGTTCAGCGGAATCTTGTTTTCGAGCTCGGTCAGCCGGAACAGCGATTCCATCATCAAGGCGGGATCGACGTTCTTCGACTTCGGCTCGATCACGATGCGGACGTCTTCGGCGGACTCGTCCCTGATGTCGCCGACCAGCGGCAGCTTCTTCTGGTCGAGCAGCTCGGCGACCTTCTCGATCAGGCGGGACTTCTGCACCAGATAGGGAATCTCGGTGACGACGACGACCCAGGCGCCGCGTGCGCCCTCTTCCTGCTCCCACCGCGCACGCACGCGGAACGAGCCGCGGCCGGTGGTGTAGGCTTCGGCGATGGCCTGCTTGGAATCGACGCAGATGCCGCCGGTCGGGAAATCGGGTCCCTTGACCCACTTCATCAGCGCCTTCGAGTTCGCGTCGGGCTTCTCGATCAGATGCAGCGCGGCGTCGCAGAGCTCGGCGGCATTGTGCGGCGGGATCGAGGTCGCCATGCCGACCGCGATGCCCTGCGCGCCGTTGGCGAGCAGGTTCGGGAAGCCGCCGGGCAGCACGACCGGCTCCTTCGACTGGCCGTCGTAGTTGGGACGGAATTCGACGCCGTCCTCGTCGATGCCCTCGAGCAGAAGCCGCGCGACGTCGGTCATGCGCGCTTCGGTGTAACGGTATGCGGCGGGATTATCGCCGTCGATATTGCCGAAATTGCCCTGGCCGTCGACCAACGGGTAGCGCGAGGAGAAATCCTGCGCGAGGCGAACCATTGCGTCGTAGATCGCCTGGTCGCCATGCGGATGGAACGAGCCCATCACGTCGCCGACGATCTTGGCGGATTTCTTGAAGGCCGTGCCGGGATCGAGCCTGAGCAGGCGCATGCCGTAGAGGATGCGCCGGTGCACCGGCTTCAGCCCGTCGCGCGCATCCGGCAGCGCGCGGTGCATGATGGTGGAGAGCGCGTACGCAAGATAGCGCTCTTCCAGCGCCTCACGCAGCGGCACTTCGTGAATTTCGGCCGGTTCCTCCGGCGGAATCAATCGTTTTCCCATGCCGCCCGGTTAAACCGTGGAAGCGAATCGGGCAAGGAGCGATTGGTTCCCTGTGGGCTTCTACTGGCCCGCCCAGCCGGCGGTCACGGTCGGTTGGGTCTTGGCCTGCGCCGTGACCGGCGCATTGGTCAGGCAACGCCGGGCCGCCTCGATTTCAGCCTCGGTTGCGCCCTTGGACCGGGCCCATGTCTCTGCGGCCGCAGCGGAATATTTCGCCACATAGTACCGCACGACGGTGCAGGATGCCCGGCGAAACACGCCAGGTTGCGGCTCGCCGGCCATGGCGTCCGGCGCAAACGCGAGCAGCGCCGCGGACAAGGCAAATCCCCTGATCAACATTTGGGCCGTCCCCGTTATGGAACCAGTGGGGCCAACTCGACCTCCTCTGTTTCGTTCCGGGGGAACGCCATGTCCTGCGGCAGGGCAGAGGCGCCGTCAGGTCATGGCGCCGGAATCGCCGCCTTCGCCTGCTGCCGCGTCAGGGCATTGATGAAGCCGGCGCGCGCGTCGGAATGGGCCTGTCCGCGCGGCTCCAGCACATGGCGCAGCAGGAACAGGCCGGTGAGCCGAAAGCCGTCCTGGAGATCCTGGTCCGTGAGGTCGCTGGCGGTCTCGCATTGGCGCAGGAACGGTGGCAGGCGCAGCAGCCGG
>NZ_AKIY01000012.1 GCF_000282615.1 Bradyrhizobium sp. YR681
CCTGAACGCCAGCGGCAGGCTGCCAAGGGCACAGTGCAGGTCGAACGCCAGCGCCGTTCCAGCCACGTTGCTGACGCATTCCGCGACGCCGGTGACGCCGCTCAGCAGCTTCTGAATCGGCGGCTGGACCGCCAGAATGACTCGCGCCCCGAGTGCGGCCACCATGGGCACATAGCGCGCGAAATGGATCGAGTCGCCCAAACCCTCGTCGCAATAGAGCAAGATGCTCTTGCCTTCGATCGGCTGGTCGCCGAGCCAGGCGGGACTGGAGAAACCGCGCGTGATCGCGCCGAGCGAGGGGCGGGCCTCGCGTCCCGGCCAGCCCCGCTCGAAATCTCCGGTCAGCAGCTGAAGCAGCGCGAAATTGAAGATCGTCGGCGCACGGTTCGGCTCGATCGCGAGGGACTTGTCGAGGGTCGCGTAGGCTTCATCCAGCCTTTGCAGCTCCAGCAGCATCCATGCCTTGTTGGAAAGCGCTGCGGTGAAATCCGGACGAATATCGATCGCGCGATCGAAGCTCGCGAGTGCCTGCTCGATCCGGCCCAATCTCGCCTGCAGCGTGCCGAGGTTGCTGTGCGTTTCCGCGAGGTCGGGGTCGAGCGCGAGGGACCTGGTGTAGTCGGCGTCCGCTTCCTCGAGCCGGTTCGCCTCCTGGAGGCACATGCCGCGGATTTGGTGCAGGACGGCGGAGCCCGGATTGAGTTTCTCGGCTGCGTTGAAGCATTCCAGGGCTTCGGCATGCCGGCCGCGCTCGAGCAGCAGCCGGCCGCAGTTGATCGCGGCCTCCAGATATTGCGGATAGAGTTGCAGCGCCCGCTGGAAATGCCGCACGGCCTCGTCCATGCGGCCGAGTTGCCAGTGCTGATAGCCGAGGTAATTCGCAAGAAGCGCGTCCTGTCGTGGCGGCGGCGAGGCGTTGCCGTGGCGCTGCCGTGCGTCCGGCCGCCACGCCGAAGCCAGGTCCGCCAGTTCGCGGCGAACGCCGTCCACGACGCTGGCCCAGTCGCCTCGCGTCACCTGCCTGAACAGCTTCATGGACCGATACCACGGGCTGTCGTCGCGGTTGAGCAGCCAGCGCCAATCCGGGTTGAAGGGCACCATGGTCCAGACCGGAACGCCGAGCGCGCCGGCGAGGTGAACGATGCTGGTGTCGACCGCGATCACCAGATCGAGGCAGGACATCAGCGCCGCGGTGTCGCTGAAATCCGTGAGCTGGTCCGTCAGGTCGACGATGTCGGCGCGTTCGCCGAGGAAGGTTTGATCCTGATCCCGGAGGCCTTTTTGCAAGGAGACGAACTGGACGTCGCAATCGAGCAGCGGCGCCAGCGTGCGCAGCGCCATCGACCGGTTGTGATCGTTGCCGTGATCCGGATTGCCCGACCAGGCAAGACCGACGCGCAAGCGCGTGTGGGGCCCAAGCCGGTCCTCGAGCCGGTCTTCCCACGCCTTCACGCGCGCCGCCGGCGGCGCAGGCAAATAACGTTCCGCGAACGGGATCGTATCGAGCCGCGTCCTGAACGCCAGCGGCAGGCTTCCAAGGGGACAGTGCAGGTCGAAGGCCGGCAATATCGCGGAGGATCGGTCGATGCAATGTGCGACGCCGGTGATGCCACCGAGCAGCTGCCGGATCGGAGGCGGCACCTCCAGGATGACACGTGCCCCGAGCGCGGCCAGCATGGGCACATAGCGGGCGAACTGGATTGAATCGCCCAATCCCTCGTCGGCATGAAGCAGGATGGTCTTGCCTTCGAGCGGCTCCTCGCCGAGCCAGAGGGGCTGGAAGAAGCCGCGATCGACGAGGCCGAGAGACGCCTTCCAGCGCGCCTCGCGTCCCGCCAGGCCCCGCTCGAAATCTCCGGTCAGCATCTGGAGCAGTGCGAGATTCCAGATCGTGTGGGCATTGTCCGGATCGACCGCCAGCGATTTGCGAAAGGCCGCGAACGCCTCGTCCAGCAATTGCAGGCCCCACAACACCCGCGCCTTTTCGGTCAGCGCTGCGGAAAAGTCAGGACGCAGCGCGAGCGCGCGATCGATGCTCGCCATCGCCTGCTCCATCCGGCCAAGTCTGGCATGAAGCGTGCCGAGGTTCTTGTGCGTCTCCGCCTCGCGCGGGTTGAGCGCGATCGACCGCTCGAAATCGGCCTGCGCTTCCTCGAACCGGCCGAGCCGCTGCAGGCAGAGGCCGCGCGTCTGATAGAGGGCCGCGATACCGGGATTGTGCTTCTCGAACAGGTTGAAGCAGTCCAGGGCCTCGGCATACCGGCCGAGATCGAACAGCGACTTGCCCTGCTTCACCGCCTCGAAATGCTGCGGCAGACGTTGCGGGGCGACGATTTTGGATTGTTGCTTGGCCGCGGCCCGGCGCTCTTGACGATTCATCAGCTGACCAGAATGGGAAAAGGAGACAGCGCAAAATTGCTGACTGATGCTCAGTCACGCGAAGGAGACGTCCGTCGCACCTGGCTTCTCGTTCCGTCAGTTCGCGTTCGGCTGCTTGCGGTATCCACCGGGCGCGACCGGAGCGTCCCGTCGGGGCAGTTTCTGGTGCGAAGCTGGTGCGAAGCTGACGCGGCGTGAGCGTTACTGCCCCGTCGATTCATGCTTGACCTCGCGGCGAAAGCGCTGCTGCCGCGAGAAAGCGTCTCCTGCGGGTGCCCGGCGGAACAGCCGGATGCCCGTGCGAGGCCGTGACGATCAGGCCGCATCCCCTGAATCCTGTTCCTTCAATGATCGGAAAGCGGCCTGGCCCGGGCCGCGACAAGCTTGATCAAGTCAGCCTGGCGGCGGACGCCGGTCTTTCCAAAGATGTTCTGGAGATGGGTTTTCACGGTGGACTCGCTGATGCCAAGCGCCTCCGCCATCCCGGACACGCCGCTGACTTTCAGCATCGCATCGAGGACCCGCGCTTCGCTCGGCGTGAGCTGGAATTGTCGCGCCGCCACTTCGGTCGGATAAGGCGCCGCCATCGACACCTTTCGGACGAAGACGGCCGCGACCGCGGCGTGAAGGCCCACGGCGTGTCGGCGCGCCCCCGACGTCAGCGGCAGGATATCGGCGGCCCAGTTCTGGCCAGGCTTGCTGGAGAGCGGAATGGCAACACCGTCCGCGCCGACGGCGCCGTCGCCACCGCTCGCGGCGGCGACGACATTGCGCAGGACCTGCGCCGCATGCGGGTCCACGGCGATCAACGTATCGTTGACGGCTCGCAAGATCGTCGCATCGTCGAGCAGCGTTTGCGCGGCCATGTTGGAGAATGCAATATGACAATGCTTGTCGAGCAGAAAGACACTGGCGTCGAGCCGGTTGAGTGCATCCGACAGAGTTCCGGCCTTTTCCTTTTGAAGGTCCATGACGTTGCCGATCAACACTGCGCGGCGCACGTGGGGAACCAGCAGATGCATGCGCTGCCGCATATCGTCGTCGGCAAGCCCCTGGCGCTCGTTTCGGAAGACTCCGAACTGAGCGAAGCTCGTTGCCGACTTGTCGAGCGTGGCGGCCAGATGATCGGCCCACCCGTTCGGCTTGACCCACTCCTTGTAGAAAGTCGTCTCGACGAACTCGTCATAAGGCAAAACGTTGGTCGTGTTGTAAATCTCGCCGACGTTGAAGAAGAACTGGGCGGTCAAGCTCGGATCGAAGCGGATGTATTTGTTGAAATACGCGTCCACGCTGGACGGTTCGACATTGTAGACGTAGTGAAGCTCACCCTGAACGGTGATGTCCTTCCAGTAGAGTCCGGCCGCAGTTCCGCCGATGAACTGCGTCGCCTGCTCGAGAACGCCGACCCACAAGCTGGGGTCGAGCGCCGCGTCGTAGATATCGCCGATCAGCTGCGACAAAAGTTCCGGATCGACCATTCCCGACACCGCTCGCTCGACTGACCGCGATATTGATGCAACGGGGCAGTCGCATCAACCGACCTGTGGGACACCAATGCGCTCTGAGACCCGATGGCCTTCAGCGTGTGCGTGGCGCGAGCCGATCGCCTCCCACCTTGGCCGAGCGTTGTACAGACGTGGACTATCGCAGGCCAGCCCGGATTTGGCGCGCCAGTCTCGTGTCAAATTGCCAGACGGCACAGCGAACAGGCACCTGTCGCGTGGAAGGGGCGTTGCGTCGATGGTGGTGCTTAATTCGTGAGCCTTTGAACGCCGGCATCTGGCGCACCGCAGCCGCTGCCCCGAATTTGCGCAGCCCGACGGACTTCCCCCTTGATGTCGGAGGTCGTCAACTCGACGTTACCGCACCCCAGTGCCCTTGCACCGTTGGCACTTCACCACCTTGTCGCCCTTCTTGAGCAAACCCTTGCCTTCGCAGTTCTTGCATTTCTGCTTTTTCTTGATGTTCGGGCCTTTTTCACTCGTCATGACATTCTCTCCTCGCCAGAGAGCGGTCGTAGTCGCACAATCCCGAAAACGCCAGCGGTTCGATGACGTCCTTGATGGAATGGGGTCATCGAGCCCCCGAGCTTTCAGGCACCGTCACCCTAAAATCCGGATGGTCTCCACCCAACGGCCGTATGGCGCTCACTGGAGCGGACAATTGTAAGTCGTGACGACATAGATTCCACGACGCATCCGTTTCGAAGCAACGATTTCGCAACTTGATCCGACGTGACGAAGCCACTCCGAAGTTCCACCGTCATGAGCGAGGTTATCGCTCGGATTCGAGACGAGGTAAGCGTTATTTTCCATACCTGCCATTCCCCAGCTTTCCCAAGCCAGCATGACCGAGTCTTTGTCCGCAAACCCTCTTTGTGCGTCGTTGTGCGCGTAAGACCACGCCAGGAACCGAAGTTCATCCTTGACGCGCGGCAGTGCCCAGAAGGTCCCGCCGATCAGCGTGAGCATCACCACGAGCGAGATGACGATCCAGCGAGCTCGGGGTGATTTCCTCTCCACTCCGGCCCAGACGCAGAGTCCGACGCAAACCAATGCCACCGCGGGCAAGTAGAGTGAGATGAGAAACAGAAACGTGCCAAGGCTCTTATCCCACGCAAAGGGCGTTGCAGTCGCGACCGCGGCAATTGCGGCAACGAAGGGCAGCCACCGCAGCGTCTGTGCCTCTTTCTCGGTGGCTTGAGCAAACGAGGTCATGGTTCCCGGATTTATCAAGAAGGTTCCGGCAGTTTACAAGCCCGAAGACCAAACGGCCATTCGAGACCAAGAGCAAATATCGCCGCATCGGATCACAGGCCGAGAGTTGGTGAGAGCGGCACGGCAGGCCTCCAGTTCTCATTTTGCGTTCGCGAAAACATCCGCTGCGTAGAAGGTGACAGTGCACTAATTGGTGCGATTTGAGCGCTAACATTGAGTGTACTGTCACCTTAATGCGTAATGGAGATCAGATCATCAAGGTTCGTTCACAGGGGTGCTTCAAGGCCGACAACGGCACGGCCCTGCTCGCCGCCGCAGCGGCAGGACTCGGGATCGCCTACCTACCCGATTTCATGAACGATGACCTCATCGCATAGGGGAGCTCGTTCCGTCATGACCCGCGATCCCCCGCCACCGGCCGGCGTCTATGTCATTCGCCCTCCGGGCCAGCATCCCGCGCAGAAGATCCGGTGCTGACGGAATTTCTGATTGAGTATTGCGAGCCGCAGGGGCTTGTCGCATCAGCTCGGGCGTTGAGTGCGCTTCCCCGTAATTCCCCAATGCGGATTAAAAGCCATGTGCGTGGTTGAGGGATTGCCTGTTCATTCCGCGGCGTGTAGCGCAACGAACACGGCCACTCTCCGGTTTCGGTCCCGTCCCGTCTCAGTCGCGTTATCGCCGACGGGTTCGCTTGCACCTTTTCCGATCGATTGAAGCGGCACTTGGCCGCCGGTCATCTGGTGCAATCGACGCGCGACCGTTTTGGCCCTCGCTATCCCCAAACTCTGGTCCTCGTCGCTGGCGGTATGCCCGATGATATCGACGCGCCTTTCGCTGTATTTCTGCAGTACAGTTCCAATTGCTGCAATCGTGCCCGCAGATTGCGCCGTCAGCCTCGCAACATTGCGTGGGAAGGCAATCGGCTCCTCAACCTCGAGCACACGCGCGTCCTGCCGAATTGTCATCTTGACACCGGCGGCCTGAAGATCGGCCAGTAGTTGCTGTTCGTAGGCGTCGAGCTGAGCGCCGGCGATCGCGCCGGCGACCCCGCAGACGGTGGCGGCCTTGCCCGCTTCGACGAGAGAGTCGCCGCCCGATCGGCCACTCAGCACATTGCCGACAAAGGAGAGCCCGCCGCATTTCGCGGCTGCCAGACTACCCTGCTGAACCGACTCCGAAACCTTCTGCTCTCGTGTATAAGGATCGACGCTGCAACCAATAACTGGAATGGCTAGCGCAAGAGATATCAGCCCGTTTTTCAATTGGATCCCCCGCAGCTTGTCAATAAGCCGTGCACGTCGTCCATGGCGTGTCGCGATCGTATGATGGGTCCGACACGCCAAAATTCAGCAACGTTTGCTGCGTTCTCATATCGCCGAGCAAATCCGAGCGGCCGCTGTTGCAGACTTTCTTCTTCCACCTGGCCAGCGCGGCTTTCATGTCGCTGGCCTTTGAGCCAACGATCCAGGTTAAGGCTTCGCGGAAGCACAAATGGTCTTCGAATTGCACGGCCAGCTCACGGCGGTCGATGCTGGAGATCCGATTCAGCGGCTGCCTCGAGCAATCGTCAATGTCGCCGGAATTGCCTGCCTGGTTGCAGACACTTGCGGCAGCCCGCTGGCAATCCGTCCGCTCCAGACATCTGATCAGGCTAGATCGTGAAAGCTCGAGAAATCTGCGATCGGAAGCCATCTCTACTATGATGCCGTCGTCGCATCCCGGACTGTTTGCAACAATCGCGGGTCGGTCAACTGGAATGTACGTCGTGGGGGCTGTCTGACGAACGTTGGGTCCCGATAGGGATTCGACCGAGATCTTTGCCTCAGGTCCCGCGGTTTCTGGGTGGATTAATTTAATAAGCTTATCCATGCCGTCCAGGGTTCCGCTGAAGTTGGAGACAGCGCTTAGATACGCGAGCAATGCCCCACCAGCGACCATCACCATCGTTTTCTTTGCTACGATCTTCTCGATCCAGGTTCGGAAAAGAACTGCAATCGTGAGAATCGGAATTGCGCCCGCTATCAAAAAGATCCAAACCATGTCAGCATCTACCGCGCTTGGCGCCGCCTAGTACCAAATCGATCCGTTGGCAAATATCTTCGCGGCGTTGATTGAAACGTGCCTTTTGCAGTTCGTTGTCGGCCAGCGAGTCCGTCACCTGGCATAAGGAAGAAAATGTGCCGACCAAATGCCTGATCTCGGCATTCGTCGCGACGATACGCGCTCGGAGCGAAATCGATTCTTGACGACACTCAGGCGTTCCAATGCGTGCGAGTTCATCGAGCGGACGAGTGATCAGAGATAGCGTTTCGGCGCTGGTGTAATACCGTGCTGCGTCGAGGTTGCATTGATCGATGTTTCGAACAACCTGGAACCATGAGTCTGCACCACTGCGTGTTTCGGCGACGTAACGGCCGAGGTTCGGATCACCGGCAACGGCGCAGCTGCCGAGCGAAGCTCTAAATCCATCCTCTGCGGGCATAGAATGAAGCTCGACGCCGATTCCGTTGGTTCGCATTTCCGGAGCAATCGTTGAGCATCCAACCAGCAGCAGGATCGCAATTCCAATTAGCGATGCCGCTGCCTGGCTCATTGAACGGGCCACCGGTCGATCAGATAACGGGCATCAGAAAGAACCGAAATCATCGATCCGCTTGCCAGATTAGGAAAGTTCGCGATGAGAATGTTTCTGTTGGGATCGAACAAAGCAACGCGGTCATAGGGCGGCGCAAGACGAGCGATCTGCTGGCAGCGCAGCCTGATTTCGTCAATCTCCAACGCGGTCAACGGCGCCGCTTCGGTGCTCGGCAAATTGTCATTTCGTTGGGACTTCTTTCCATTCTTTGCAGCCGGAGGGAGCATGTCGCGTTGTTGGCTTGCATTTTTTCTTTCGGCTTGCTCCCGCGCGCCGTCAACGCATGAATTCATCCGGCTCGTGCTATCGTCGATGATGACAATGACACCCGAGTTTTGCAGATCGTCGAACTGCGAGAGCAGGTCGTGTTGTTCTCGTTCGGAAAGCGGCGTAAAATCCACGTACAGACCGAGTAGCCCGCTTTTTCGCGGAGCATATTTTGGGACGTTCGCGCGACCGCTGATCGTCTTTAGGTCCGGGAACGACACAGAGAACGTCTTCACCGACCAAGCGAGACTGAATACCGCAGGTTCTGCATAGAGATCCAGAACGCGAACATTTGCGCCTTTCCCGATGAACTGCGCGAGAAGCAGGCCCGCGTGCGGCTCGGCAAGTGGCCTCAGATTCTTGCGCCCGGGCCTCGCGATTAATGGCGACACGAAAGATGAGAATGTGGTCGTTCTGACCCGCAAGAGGTCATTCGACAGGCCAGTTGCGGCTTCCACCTTTTCGAGGGATGCGAGCGTCGTCAGCATGTTGCTGAGGATCTGGAGGTCTTCGGGGCGCGGAAGATGGTCCGCTGTGATCTGTCGTTCGAAAGACGACGTCGCTATCTGATCTAGGGCTTGTGCCACCGACTGTCTCGCGCTCAGTCCCTCAAAGAAACGCCGATTCGATGTCAGGCCAAGGTCGGCAGCCGATCGTTTGAGCAATGCCTCATAATATCCGGACTCCGCGATCGAGGTTCGAACGCCGGCGCTAAGAGCCCGGTCCAGTTCCTGAAAATCGGCTGCTGCACAAGCGGATGCGCCAAACAGCAGAGCGACAACAACGGTCCGGCTCGTTGCAAGACGCCACCATTCGTTCGATCGGAGTTCCGTCCGGCGCTTCCGAGGCATTTATGGGGTTCTCGCCAAATCCGTGATGCTCCGGTAACCTCGATGCCTTCAGAGACCTTTGAAATCATCGGGAGACATTGCTTGGCTGGCGCCCGGCATTCCTGGCATCTTGTTCACGCTTTCAAGCAGTCGCTTTCGTTCCTGGTTCAGTTGCAGTATCGACTCTTCTCTCGCGTAGCTTTTTTCAGTGAAGGCTGAGATATCCCTTAGTTTTCCGATGCTGCCTTCGATGCGGGTGAACGCTCTCCTGTAATCGGACAGCAGCGTATCAGTCGTTTTGAGGACATCCTGGCACCTTTCGTTGGTCGCGGCGAACCGCTGCCCCTGTTGAGGGTAGGCATTTCGAAATGCTCTGAAATCTTCATGGTATTCGGCGCACTTGGTCAGAGCGTTCTTGGCTGCGGCATCGAACGCTTCAAACTGTTTGCGCATGACGTCCCAAAGCGCGGTAATTGCGTTGAAGTCGGAAATATCCTTCTTGTAGCCCTCGATCGCCTCTCGAAGCTTGGTGATCGTCGTTTCTATGCCACGCAAACTGTCGATGCGATTTTGGAACGGCGATCCGTTCGCCGGTAGCTCCACGGCGAGCGCATGATCTATCCCGGAGGTGGCGCCCTCGATGGCGACCACGCCGGTTGAAAGCGCACACGTCAAAATCGTCGTTAATGCCTGGCGCCTGATGCCCATGTTGCTCTCGAAAACGAAGCGGAGTCTCCAGAGGTGAGATTGCTTTGGCTATTTGCGGCACCCAGCGAGCAGATATCCCCGCTGTTGCCTTAATTTTGAAACTTCCGAATTCAACGTGTCTTGTTGACTGAGGCACACCGCTTGCGCTTGCGGTCCATTTGCGGAAGTTCCGCGGCAGGCATCGGCTACGCGTGCCTGGAGCGCTTCTGCGTCGGCCAGACGGGTCTGGAGCTCGTCGGCCTGCCGGATCACAATATCGCAGTCGATCGTACGAACGCCGTCCTTTTGCTGAGCCAAGAAAAGTTCGAGATCGAACAGGCGTTCGCGAATCTCCCGAAGCATTCGCCTCACCTCGGCTTCACGGGCGCTGCGTTCGGCATTCTCTCTCGTTCGCTCTCGCTCCTGTTCTTCGATCCCCTTCAGGACGTCATCGGCGGATCGGTCCCCTAGGTATTCTCGAGCTAGCGGATCTCGTTCGCTTGCGCTGTTGGCCAAGTTGGCCATCGACATCGTGATCACCAGAACGAGGCTCGTGACCACCGCACGGTATCTTGTTTTGACCGTCCTTCGCGGTGCTACGCTGAGCGTTCCTTGGACAAGGTAGCCCGAACCAAATCGCTGCATCAAGGCATCCCACTGAAACACCTAGAAAAATAAGCGCGCCCGTGCGGGCGTCATCAAAACTGAAATATTTGCACTTTATAGTTGCACAACTTGAGGTGGCTTAAAAGATCAATTTTGTCCCGAACCCGCTCATGAGGACAAAAAGGACCCGGGTGGCACTTGCCGCATTGCGAGTTCATGTGAATGACCCCCCCTTGGCGAAGCGTGGTGGGCCCGTCAGTACTCGAACCTGTAACCAGTCCGTTATGAGAGGCCGACTCTAACCCTTGAGCTACAAGCCCCATCGCGTAATGGTCGAGGGGAAACTATGGTGGCAGTGCACTTAAGTCTCGTCGTTCACCTGTCAGAAGTGGCCGGATTCGTTGAATGCACCTTCGCCGCAGTCCTGATATTTGATTTGGGACGTTGCCGGATTCTCGCATTGAACGGCCAAGCAGCACGGCGCGCTTCCAGCCCCTATTTTGCGCTCGCGAAAACATCCGCCGCATACACGGCCTTCCCGCCCACGACCGTCAGCAGAGACGCCGTCGCCCCAATCTCCTCGACCGGCACCGACATGAAATCCCGGTCGAGAATCGCGAAATCGGCGAGCTTGCCGGTCTCCAGCGTGCCGCGCCGCGTCTCGTCGAAGCAGAACCAGGCGCTTCCCACGGTGTAGAGGCGCAAGGCGTCTTCGCGGCTGGGTGTTTCGTCCGGGCCGCGCGTCGAGAGTCCGCCGACGGTCTTGCCGTCGAGCATCCATTGCAGCGCCACGAACGGATTGTAGGAGGCGACCCGATGCGCATCCGTGCCGGCCCCGACATGGACGCCCGTGCGCAACGCCGTGACGATCGGCGGCATGATGCGCGTAGCTTCGCCGGCCTGCGCTACCATGCGGTCGCCTCCGAGATACATCGCGTCCTGCATGGTCCAGCCGACACCAAGGGCCTTCATCCGCGTCAGCGTTTCCGGCGAGGCGTTGTCGAGATGGGCGATCGACCAGCGCAGCGGCGCGAGCGGCGTCTCCTTGTTGACCTCGTCGTAGAGGTCGAGGAGGTGGTGGACGGATTTGTCCTCCTGCCAGTGGATGGTGACCGTCAGCCCTTGCTTGGCCGCCCAGCGAATGATCTCGCGGAACTTGTCCTTGGCCGCGGCGTCGGGCGCGTTGTTGTTGTACATGGCGCCGGTGATGCGCTCGCCGATGCCGTTGAAGCGCAGCATGTCGTCGCCGAATCCCATCGGCAGGAACGGCGTGAGGGTTTTGTACTCCTCGAATTCCGCGCCGACATTCTGGGCGAACAGGCTGTAGGCGACCCGCACCGACAGCGATTTCTCGCGCCAGAGCTTTTGCAGGGCGGCGTAGTGGCCGGGATAGATGCTGAAGCCGCCGGGATCCACGATCCCGGTAATGCCGAGACGATTGAGCTCCGTGAAGAACTGCCTTGTGCCCAAGACATTCTCCTCGAAATTCGGCCGCGGCAGGCGATCGAACAGCGCGGAGATGCTGACGATGGAGCCGTTGAACCAGCCCGTGGTGTCGCCCGATGCGGCGCGCTCAGTCGTGATCCCGGCCGGCAATTGATCCGCTGATATCCCGAGCGCCTGCTGCGCTTTCGGCGTCATCAGCACCGCCGAATAGAACAGCTGGATGTAAGCCGGATTGTCGGGAACGGCCGACATCACCTCGGCCAGCGTCGGCCGCCGCTT